>NZ_JBMDJX010000041.1:0-28325 GCF_057809415.1 Chromobacterium sp. FG22
GCGCCGGGAGGCATTTCGCCGGCCGCGCGGGCCTTGCAGGCCGCCGGTCTGAGTTCGCCGGCGCCGCGACAATCCGCGCCGCAGCCGGTTCAGGACAGCGCGCCGGCGGTGGAACCCGAACCCGAGCCTGCCGCGCCCGAAGCCAGGCCGCCTGCGCCGGCCGCGCCGGTCCGTCAAGCCGCGCCGCCGCCCGAGCCGGAGCCCGAGGAGGAAGACGCGTCGGACGACGGCGACGTTAGTCCCGACGAGGTGCCCTGGGATCAGGGCGCGGCGGCGGACGAGGAGATGCCATCCTATTTGCAGGCGCCGCCGGAGGAGCCGGCCGACTATCGCTTCGACGGCGACTGGCAGGCGCTGGTGACCGAACTGGGCGTCAAGCTGGGCGCGGCGCGCATGCTGGCCCATAATGCGGTATTGAAGGACTGGGACCAGGAACGCCTGGCGCTGGCGGTGCCGGAGAGCTTCCGCCACATGACCAGCCGCGATTACCAGGACAAGCTCAAGCTCGCCTTGGGCGAGCGCTTCGGCCGGCCGGTGGAATTGGCGGTGACGGTGGAAGAGCTGGGCCTGGAGACGCCGGCGATGAAAGATGCCCGCCATCGGCAGGAGCAGTTGGACATCGCGCGCGAGAATATGAAAAACGATCCGGTGGTGCAGCAAATGGTGCGCGAATTCGACGCGACGCTGCTCATCGAAACCATTCAACCCGTGAAGGAGTGAAACGATTATGTTTGGCAAAGGTGGTATCGCCGGCCTGATGAAGCAGGCCCAGCAAATGCAGGACAATATGAAGAAGGCGCAGGAAGAACTGGCCACGGTGGAAGTGGAAGGCCAATCCGGCGCCGGCATGGTCAAGGTGGTGATGACCTGCTCTCACGACGTCAAGCGTGTCAGCCTGGACGACAGCCTGCTGGACGACGCCAAGGAAGACAAGGAAATGCTGGAAGACCTGATTGCCGCCGCGTTCAACGACGCGGTGCGCAAGGTGGAAGCCACCACTCAGGAAAAAATGTCCGGCTTCTCCGCCGGCCTGAACCTGCCGGCCGGCATGAAGCTGCCGTTCTGATCGCATCGGTTTCGGCATCCGGATGGCTCGGCGCGCGCCGGGCCATTTTTACGTTGTTTCCGAGGTAGCCATGCGCGGATTCGCCCATTTCACCGTGCGCAGCCGGCTGCGCGCCGACGCCGACAGGGTGTGGGCGCACGCCGCCAGCGCCGCCGGCATCAACGACGAGCTCGGGCCCTGGCTCCGCATGCGCTTGCCGGGCGGCGAGCTGCCCGACGGCTTGAGGCCGCCGACGCGCATCGGACCGTGCCGGATTCTGCTGTTCGGCCTGTTGCCGGTGGAATGCGACGACTTGGAGCTGACGCGGCTGGAGCCGGGCGCCTTCGACGAGCGCTCCACCATGCTGACCCAGCGGCGCTGGCTGCACCGGCGGCGGGTGCGCGCCTTGCCCGGCGGCTGCGAAGTGGTGGACCGCATCGGCTTCGCGCCGCGCGCGCCCTGCTTGTTGACACTGCATTACGGCATTTTCCGCCTGGTTTTCGCCTGGCGGCACGCGCGTCTGCGCCGCCGTTTTTCCCGATTGTGAAAGCGATGAAGAATCCTCCCGCTCTAGACCATCTGATTTCCGCCCTGAAAGTGTTGCCGGGGGTCGGACCCAAGACCGCGCAACGGATGGCCTTCCACCTGTTGCAGCGCGACAAGAAGGGCGCGGACAAGCTGGCGCGCGCGCTGGACCGCGCGCTGACCCAGTTGACCCACTGCGAACGCTGCAACACCTTCAGCGAAACGCCGCTGTGTCCGATCTGCGCCGACGAGGAGCGCCGGCAGGATTTGCTGTGCGTGGTGGAGATGCCGGCGGATCTGCTGACGCTGGAGCAGGCCAAATGCTTCGACGGCCTGTATTTCGTGCTGATGGGCCGCATCTCGCCGCTGGACAATGTCGGCCCGCGCGACATCAATCTGGACAAGCTGCTGGTGAGGGCGGCGGACGGCGCGGTGGAGGAGGTGATCATCGCCACCAATTTCACCGCCGAGGGCGAGGTCACCGCGCATATGATCGCCGAGCTGTTGAAGGAGCGCGGCCTCAAAGTGACGCGCATCGCGCGCGGCATGCCGGTGGGCGGCGAGCTGGAGTACGTCGACCTGGGTACCTTGGCGCAGGCGGTGTATGAGCGTCGCGGCGTAGGCCAGTAAGAAGCTGTTTACGATCTGCTGTGCGTCGGCGATACTGCGTTGAAAACCGCTTCGAAATGCTCATGTACCCTCTGTACATTCCGCTTTCTCAGCTGTTTTCGCCTTGTCTCGCTCTAGCTCGCGAGATCGTAGACAGGTTCTAAGAGGGTGGGCGCGGCGGGGCAAAAAAAGCAGGCCGGACTAGCCGGCCTGTAACAGAGGAACATCTGAATCAGTGGGACGGCCCGCCGCGGGAGCGACGGGCCGTCGCTGGTTTAGGAGAGCGCCAGTTCGACGGCTTCCTGCACCGTCGGCTTGGCGGCCGGGGCGTTGAAGCGGTCGGCCAGAAAGGGCGTCACGTCCAGCGGCGGCGTTTCGCCGCGCACCAGCGCGTCCAGCATCACGCCGGTGATGGCCGAGGTCAGAATGCCGGTGCGGAAGTGACCGCAGGCGTTCAGATAGCCGTCCACACCCTGCATCGGCCCGAGGATGGGAAGCTCGTCCGGGGAGCCGGGGCGCAAGCCGGCCCAGCAACGCTTGATGTTGATGTTCTTCATCTCCGGCAGGCAGCGGATCGCGCCTTTGACCAGGCCGGCGATTTCCGGATAGGTGTTGCTGACGTCGAAGCCCTTGTCCTCCGTGGTGCTGCCGATCAGGATTTCGCCGTTGTCCTTCTGCGCGATATAGCAATCGCTGGTGGTGATGCAGCCGCGCAACAGCTTGGGCATCTTTTCCGACAGCACGATCTGGCCCTTGACCGGTTTGACCGGAATATCGATGCCGGTCGCCCATTGGCTCAACTCGGCGGCCCAGGAGCCGGCCGCGTTGATCAGGGTGTGGCAGTGGAATTCGCCGGCTTCCAGCGTCCGCACGCCGGTGACGCGCGAGCCTTGCTTGAGCACGCCGGTGACATTGGTGTTGAAGAACACGTCGACGCCGTTCTGGCGCGCGGCCTCGGTATAGGCGTCGGTCAGGCGGAAGGGGCTGACCTGGTGGTCGCACAGGAATTCCAGCGCGCCGGTGGCCTCGTGGCTGATGTAGGGCTCGTTTTCACGCAGTTGGGCCTGGTCCACCCAGCGCACCTGATCGGACAGGTGGGGAATCTGCGCGGCGATGTGTTCGGCGTAGAGCTGGTCTTCCTCGTCGTAAATCACGAATTTCAGCCCGGTTTCCTCGAACTTGAAATCCATGCCGTGGTTTTCGATCAACTCCTGATGCAGGGCCGGATACAGCGCGTTGGAGGCCAGCGCGAAATTGAAGAAGGACTCCGGCAGGATGTGCGGGGTGCTGGCATCCACGGCGATGGCGGCGCCGGCCGCCTCGCGCTTGTTCTTGGCCGAGGTCATGCGGAAGAAGATCACGCCGCAGCCCAGGCCCACCGATTCGCCGATCGCCCACAGGCCGCCGGCCGAGGCGCGCGAGGCGTTGCCGGGGCGCTTGGCGTCGATCAGCGCGATTTTCAGGTCTTTGCGTTTGGACAGCTGGTAGGCGCAAGAGGCGCCGATCACGCCGCCGCCGGCGATCACGATGTCGTATTGTCTGCTCATGGTCAGGCCTCTTCGGTTTCGGTTTGGAAGGCGGAGAACGGCAAGGGGTCCAGCGGGAAGCGCGGGCGGATCCAGCCCACGTCCGCCTTGCCGGTGTGCTCGCGCAGGCGGTCGCTGCAATAGCCGACGCACATCTTGCCCTGGCAATCGCCCATGCTGACGCGGGTGCGCATCTTCAGGCTGATCAAGTCCTGCACGCCTTGTTCCAGCGCGGCGTCGATGTCTTTGCGCAGCGCGTTCTCGCAGCGGCAGATCACTGTGTCTTCCTGCGGCAGCGTCAGCTGTCCGCTGCCGCGTTGGGTGAAGCTGTCTATGCCCACGCGGAAGCGCAGCACCGTTTTCAGTTCCGTCCGGTAGCGCTGGCGGTTTTTCTCGGCCAGTTCGGCGCTGATCGCGCCGCGTTGCTTGAGGATGGACTGGGCGGCGATGCGGCCGCTCAGCATGGCGGCCTCGCCGCCGCGCAGGCCGCCGATGTCGCCGGCCAGGTGGATGTGGGCTTCGCTGCTTTGCTGCCAGCCGTTGATTTCCGGCTTGAGGAAGCCGTCGGCGTCGTAAGCGTGGCGCAGGCCCATTTGCTGGGTCAGCTGGGTGCGCGGAATGAAACCGTAGCCCACCGCCAGGGTTTCCGTGGCCAGGCTGACCGCGCGGTTCAGGTCCGGCGTCCAGTTGTCGTCGTAAGGCGCGACGGTGACTTCCTGCACCTCTTGCTGGCCGCTCGCCTCCACCACGCCCCAGCCGTAGTGCAGCGGCACGCCGTGGCGTTTCAGGTAGGCCAGCATGCTCAGGCCGTCCAGGAACAGCTGCGGCTTGTTCAGCATGGCCAGGGTTTCCTTGGCGATGCGGCCGAAGGAACTGGCTTCGTAGACGCCCTGAACGTCGGCGCCGGCGCGATGCAATTGACAGGCCACCAGCGGCAGCAGGGGACCGGTGCCGACGATGGTGGTGCGGCCCAGCGGCTTGACCACGCCGCTCTTGATCTGCAATTGCAGGCCGCCCAGCATGATCACGCCGGGCAGGGTCCAGCCGGGGAAGGGCACGCTGCGTTCGTGGCAGCCGGCGGACAGCAGCAATTGTTCAAAGTCGATCTTTTCGACTTTTTCCTGTTCATTCAGCGCGTACAGCCACTGGCCGGCTTCGCCGCCGACGACGCGGGTGTTCAGCTTGATCTCCACCGCGTGGCTGACTTCGGCGAACTGCGCGTGCAGCGCCTGCATGGCGTCGCGGTAGCGCTCGCCCAAATAATCCAGGGTCACGCCCTGGCGCAGCGGGCCGCGGTAAACCACGCCGCCCAGGCGCGAGGCTTCGTCTATCAGCGTGCAGGGCAGGCCGTGCTTGACCAGCTCGATGGCCGCGGCCATGCCGGCGGGGCCGCCGCCGACGATGATGGGGCGCGCGCTCATTGCAGGCCCTCCAGTTCGATGCGATTGGCCGCGGTTTCCACGGTCATGCCGGGCTGCACCACGGTCTGGCAGGCGCGGCGCTTGTAGCGGCCGTCGATGCGCACCAGGCAGCAATGGCAGACGCCCATGCCGCAATAGGAGCCCATGCTTTGCTGGCTGTCGTTGCGGCTGACGCGGCGCAAGCCGACGGCGTTGAGCACGCTGAGCACGGTCTCGCCCTGCGCGGCGGCGACGGTGTTGCCATTGATGTTGATGGCGATTTGATCTTCATTCAATTTCTGAATGTCATATTTTCTGTCTAAATTTGGCATCGAAATAGCTCGTTTTGGTTCTACTGACACGATAAGGGAGCGCCGGATGGAGCGCGGAGTGGACAGTCGCTTCCGGCGGCGAGCGATTTGGTCGCGCCTGACTATGGTCAGACAATCAGGCTATTTGGCGATTGCCGTAGCCTAATTATGATGAATCGCTTTTTAATTGTCGCAAGCATTGTTATCGCATTGTATGGGTACAGGCAATGTACAGATTGCTGTGATCAGATGTATACAGATTGGCGGGCACAGCAGGAGATCGGCAGGCGTTTGTGTTGTATTTATTTTTGAAAAACAATAACTTGCTTGGTTTTTGCGCGTGACTAGACCGTTGGAATAATGTATTTTTCTGTTACTTTAATGCGCATAGCATTTTCAAAACTGTGCATTATTTGATTATGATCAAATGGCTAGAAAGCTGATGTCATCATCATTATTTTAGCCATTGGATATAGTGTGTCTAAAGACTTTTCTGTTTGAAACCAAGTGCTTGCCGCGCTTGGCGGGTGGTATTCAGGCCGGCTTGCGCGCGCTGCGGCCGTTTTCGCCTTGATGCTCCTGGTGCCAGGCCTCCAGGGCTTCTTCCGCGTTCAGGATGTGTTGTCTCAGGAAGGCGGCGGCGCTGACCGCGTCCTTGCGGCGGCACAGTTCGAGCATTTCGCTGTGCTCGCGATGGGCGCGGTCGCTGAAATTGGTCAGCAGAATCTGCATCCGGGTGTAGCGATCGGTGCGATTGTGCAACTGCTCGATCAGCGCCAGGGTTTGCGGCCGGTCGGCCGCCTGGTACAGCGCCAGGTGGAAGCGCGAATTCAGAATGCCCCAGGCGCCGACATCCCGTCGGCGCAGCGCCTCCTCGAACTGCGCCAGCAGCGCGCCGGCCGCGTCCAGATCCGCCTGGGTCTGCCGCGGCACCGCCTCCAGCAACATATCGCATTCCAGCAGCACTCTCACCCGCAGCAATTCCAGCACTTCCGGCAGCGACAGCTGGGCGATCACCGCGCCGCGCCGTTCGGTGATGGCCACCAATCCTTCCGCCTCCAGTTGACGCAGCGCCTCTCGCAGCGGCACCCGGCTGACGCCCAGTTCCTTGGACAGCGCCTCCTGGCGCAGTTGGGTGCCGGCCGGCCACTCTCCCAGCAGGATGCGCTGGCGCAGCGTGTCGGTGGTGGTGGCGGTGAGGGTTTGGCGCGGAGCGGTGGTTTGGGGCATGGCGAAATCGGCGGTTGGAGTTTTCAAATTATCACAGGCGCGGGGAGGGCGGGCAATGGCCGCGTCCAGTCTTTGTTTTGGCATGGATTATGGGCGTGCTTGCTGTAATTTTGTATTCAATTATTCGCGGTTTCATCCCTTTTTTAAGGTGCTTTTGAGTTGGTGGCGATGCTGCAATGCAAGGTGATTAAAAAACAACACGCTATAACATATTGATTTTATTGTGAAATTAATTATTTCACATGTGAGGTAACGCAATATTATCGCAAGCGCTTGTCTGCTGCGCGCCTCAAAAATTGTATTCAAAAATGAGCGCGGTTAGAGTGGCCCCATCACAAGCGAGGAGCAAGAACATGGCGGTGCGCGAATTCGAATGTCTCGATGGCCATACCTGCGGCAATCCGGTGCGGCTGGTGGTGAACGGCGGTCCGCGGCTGGAAGGGGAGACCCAGGCGGAGCGGCGGCTGGATTTCATCCGCCGCTACGACTGGATACGCACCGGGCTGATGTTCGAGCCGCGCGGCCATGCGCAGATGTCCGGCGCCTTTCTGTATCCGTCGACGCGGGAGGATTGCGACATCGCGGTGCTTTACATCGAGACCAGCGGCTGCCTGCCGATGTGCGGCCACGGCACCATAGGCGTGGTCACCATGGCGCTGGAGCACGGTCTGGTGACGCCGGCCGCGCCCGGGGTGCTGAATCTGGACACGCCGGCGGGCAAGGTGGCGGCAGAGTACCGGATGGAGGGCGACAAGGTCGCCGCGGTGACCTTGACCAATGTGCCGTCCTTCCTCTACCTGCGCGATGTGGAGGCCGAGGTGTCCGCGTTGGGGCGCTTGCGGGTGGACATCGCCTACGGCGGCAATTTCTATCCCATCGTCGAAGCGCAGCCGGGCTATCGCGATATGGCGGATTACTCGCCGGCGCAGCTGGTGGCGATGGGGCGCGAACTGCGCGAATACCTGAACCGGCATTACGACATCGTCCATCCGCTGGACCCCAATATCCGCGGCGTCCGTCATTGCCAGTGGACCGGCGCGGCCAAGAACGCCGGCTCCAGCGCCGCCAACGCGGTGTTGTACGGCGAGTCCGCGCTGGACCGCTCGCCTTGCGGCACCGGCACTTCGGCGCGGCTGGCTCAGCGTCACGCGCGCGGCCTGCTCGCCGTTGGCGAGGATTTCATCCACGAGAGCCTGATCGGCAGCCAGTTCGTCGGCCGCGTGCTGGCGGAAACGCGGGTGGGCGATTACCCGGCCATCGTGCCCTCGGTGCGGGGCTGGGCGCGCTTCACCGGCTACAACCGCATCCTGCTGGACGACGCCGATCCCTATGTCCACGGCTTCGAGGTGGCCTGAGATGAGCGCGCGCGTCATTGTCGTCGGCGCCGGCGTGGTGGGCATCGCCGCGGCGCTGCAACTGCGGCAAGCCGGGCTGGAGGTGTTGCTGCTGGACCGCGGCGAACCGGCGCGGGAAACCAGCTACGGCAACGCCGGCGCGCTGGCGGTCAGCGATGTGATTCCCTTGGCCGAGCCCGGCGTCTGGCGCCGCCTGCCCGGCTGGCTGCTGGACCCGCTGGGGCCGCTGGCGGTGCGCTGGCGCTATTTGCCGACGCTGGCGCCGTGGCTGGCGCGTTTCGCGCTGGCCAGCCGGCCGGCGCGGGTGGCTGCCCTGACCCGCGCGCTGGCGGCTTTGCTGAACCGGGCCGCCGCCGATTACGCGCCGCTGGTGGAGCTGGCCGGGCTGGAGGGCATGTGGCGGCGGCACGGCGCGCTGACCTTGTACCGCGACGCGGCCGAGCTGGAGCGGGCCTTGCCGGCCTGGCGGCGGAAGTCCGAGCACGGCGTGGGCTGGCAGGCGCTGGATCAGGCGGCGGCCCAGGCTTGCGAGCCGGCGCTGCTGGACGGCTGGGCGCGCGCGGTCAAGGTGGCGTCCTGGTCCCATGTCGATGATCCCTATCTGTTCTGCCGGGGCCTGTTCGACGCCTTCATCGCCGCTGGCGGCGGCTTCGAACAAGCGGAGGCGGCGGCCCTGAGCGAAGGCGAGGGCAAGGTCGACGGCGTGGTCTGCGCCGATGGCCGCACGCTGGCCGCCGCCCAGGTGGTGGTGACCGCCGGCATCTGGAGCGATCGCTTCACCCGGCAGTGCCGCTATCGGGTGCCGCTGGAAAGCGAGCGCGGCTATCACGTCAACCTGCCCAAGGCCGGCGTGGCTTTGCGCCATTTCATTCAGTGCGCCAGCGAAAGCTTCGTGATCCTGCCGCTGGCCGACGGCGGCCTGCGGTTGGCCGGCACCGTGGAACTGGCCCACCGCGACGCGGCGCCGGACTGGCGGCGCGCCGAGATCCTGCTGGACAAGGCGCGGCGCATCGTCGGCGATTTTTCCACCGAAGGCATGACGCTGTGGATGGGCAACCGGCCGTCGCTGCCGGACACCGTGCCGGTGATCGGCCCGGCTCCGGATCGCCAGGGCCTGTATTTCGCTTTCGGCCACGGCCATTTGGGCCTGACGCTGGCCGCCACCACCGGCGCGCTGCTGCGCGACATGGTGTTGCGGCGTCCGCCGGATCTGGATTTGCATCCTTACCGCCTGGCGCGCTTTTAGAACGTGTTTTCGATCTCGCGAGTTAGAGCGAGACAAGGCGAAAACGGCCGAGGAAGCGGAATGTACCCGTGGTGCATGAGCATGTCGAAGTCGTTTTCAATGCGGTATCGCAGCAGCGCAGCAGACCGTAAACAGGTTCTTAGCGCCGCGGCCCCTCCGCGCCGGCAGCCTCGACGTTGCCGGCCGCCCACCCGAGCAGAGGAGAAACGCCATGCAACAAAGATCGCCGCGCTTGCCGAGCGCAACCCAGGTTGTCGCGGTGATGGCCGGCTTCATCGCCATCATGTTTCTATTCCTTAACGTGCTGGACCTGCCCATCCAGCTGGCGCTGTTCAGCAGCTGGTTCCTGGTGATAGGGCTGGGCAACTGGCTGGGCCGCAGTTACGACGATATGCAGCAGGGCCTGATCCAGGGCATCCACAACGGCATGGTGGCGGTGCTGGTGCTGATCACCGTGGGCGCGCTGATCGGCACCTGGATCGCCGGCGGCGTGGTGCCGGCCATCATCTACTACGGCCTGGCCATCATGAGCCCGCAGATCTTTCTGTGTGCGGCCTTCATCATCTGCATGCTGACCTCGCTGGCTACCGGCACCTCCTTCGGCACCGCCGGCACGGCGGGCATCGCGATGATGGGCATAGGCTACAGCTTCGGCATGCCTTTGCCGCTGGTGGCCGGCGCGGTGATTTCCGGCGCCTATGTCGGCGACAAGATGTCGCCGCTGTCGGACACCACGGTGATGACCGCCTCGCTGTGCAAGGTGGATCTGATCGACCACATCCGTTCGATGATGTGGGTCAGCGTGCCGGCCACCTTGCTGACCGCGCTGTTGTTCCTCGGCGTCGGTTTCTTCTATGTCGACGCCGGCCTGGACACCGGCCGCGCCGATCTGGCGATGCAGGCCTTGGGCTCGCACTTCACCGTCAACGGCTGGCTGCTGCTGCCGGCGGCGGCGGTGATCACGATGTTGACGATGCGGCTGCCGTCCATCCCGGTGATCTGCTCGGGGGCGGTGATGGGCATCGTCTGCGCCTGGTGGGCGCAGGACATGCCCGTGCTGGACGCGGTGCGCACCGCGTACTTCGGCAACCGCACCGCGTCCGACGTGGAGTTTCTCAATACCTTGCTCAACCGCGGCGGCATCGAATCCATGCTCAGCGTGATCGCGCTGATCCTGTTCGCCCTGGGTCTGGGCGGCCTGATGGAACGCGCCGGCATCCTGGAGGTGATCAGCGCCAACTTCCTGCGCTGGGCCAATAATCCGGGCCGTTTGACCGTTTCGACGATTCTGGGCGGCTTCTTCGGCAACTTCTTCGGCGGCGCCGCCTATGTGTCGCTGATCACCGCCAGCACCATCACCGAGCGCAATTACGATCTGCAGGGCATAGAGCGCCGGGTGCTGTCGCGCAATGTCGAAGCCGGCGGCACGGTGACCGCGCCCATGGTGCCCTGGAGCGACGGCGGCGTGTTCATGGCGGCGACGCTGGGCGTGTCCACGCTGCAGTATCTGCCCTTTCTCTGGTACCACCTGCTGGTGATCGCCATCAGCGTGTTCTACGGCTACGCCGACATCGCGATCTGGCGCGTCCGCTCCGCGCCCGCCGCCGCCGCGCCGGCTTGAGCCGCGCGACCTTCTTCCACCCGTAAGTACAAAGGAAACTCCCATGCAAGAACAAGGCATTCTGGTTCCCATCGTCACGCCGTTCGACCGCGACGGCCGCCTGGACCTGGCGGCGCTGCGGCAACTGATCGAGCGTTTCATCGAGCAAGGCGTCGCCGGCGTCGTCGCCTGCGGCACCACCGGCGAATACTACGCGCTGGACGAGGGCGAGCGCCGCCAAGTGCTGGAGTGCGTGGCCCAGGCGGGCAAGGGCCGGCTGCGGCTGATCGCCGGCGCCAACGACCTGTCCACCCGCGGCGCGATCGCGCGCGCGCGCCAAGCGGCGGAGCTGGGCTACGAGGCGCTGATGCTGGCGCCGCCGGCCTACAGCCTGCCGGACCAGGCCGGCATCGTCGCCCATTTCAAGGCGGTGGCCGCCGCCAGCGCGCTGCCCATCATTCTCTACAACTTCCCGGCGCGCGCCGGGGTCGGCATCGACATCGACAGCGTGGCGGAGCTGAGCCGCGAGCCCAATATCGTCGGCATCAAGGAAAGCAGCGGCGATTTCAGCCGCGCGCTGGCGCTGATCCAGGCGAACTTGCCGGATTTCGAGGTGATCTGCGGCTGCGACGACCAGGCGGCGGATTTTCTGTTCTGGGGCGTGCGCAGCTGGATCAGCGGCGCGGCCAACGTCTTTCCCGGCGAACAGGTGGCGATGCTGAACGCCGCCAAGGTTGAGGACTGGGCGCGGGTGCGCGCGCTGATGGCGGCGATGTATCCGGCGATCCAGGCGATGGAATCCGGCGGCTACAACCAGAAGGCCAAGCTGGGCGTGCGTCGCCACGGCGTCGAGGCCGGCGATGTGCGCCTGCCGCTGCTGCCCTTGCCGGGCGCGGAAGCCAAGGCCTTCCTCGACGCGCTGGCCGCGTTCGATCGTTAACAGGAGACTGAGATGCCATTAAGCAAGGAAACGGTATTCGAGCAGGCCCGCGCCGGGCAATTGTGGGCCGGCCTGCTGATCCCCGGCCATGAGGGCAAGGGCGCGCGGCTGGACAATCGGACGCCGATGGACAACAGCCTGATCGGCCATGTCGCCGCCGGCGACGCCGCCGACGTCGACGCCGCGGTGGCGGCGGCGCGCGCCGGCTTCGAGTCCGGCGAATGGTCGCGCCGGCCGCCGGCCGAGCGCAAGCAGGCGATGCAGCGCTGGGTGGCGCTATTGCAAGAACACGTCGAGGAGTTGGCGGCGCTGGACTGCATCGACGCCGGCAAACCCATCACCGAATGCCTGAACACCGATCTGCCGGCCACGCTGGACACCTTCGGCTGGTACGCGGAGGCGATAGACAAGTGCTACGGCAAGGTGGCGCCCACCGGGCCGGAGGCGCTGGGCTTCATCGTCAAGGAGCCGATAGGCGTGGTGGGTGCGGTGCTGCCGTGGAACTTCCCGGCGCAGATGTACGCGTGGAAAGTGGCGCCGGCGCTGGCCGCCGGCAACTCGGTGGTGGTGAAGCCGGCCAAGCAGACCTCGCTCAGCGCCTATCGCATCACCCAGCTGGCGCATCAGGCCGGCATTCCCGCCGCGGCGCTGACCCTGGTCACCGGCTCCGGCCAGTCGGTGGGCGAGGCGTTGGGCCGGCATCCGGACGTGGACATGGTGTCCTTTACCGGCTCCACCGAAGTGGGGCGTTTGTTCCTGCAGTATTCCGCCGAGAGCAATCTGAAGGAAGTGGTGCTGGAGCTGGGCGGCAAGAGTCCGCAGCTGGTGTTCGAGGACGTCGAGCTGGACGAGATCGTCGACGACGTATTGGCCGCGGCCTTCTGGAATATGAGCGAGAACTGCAGCTGCGGCTCGCGCTTGATCGTCGCCGCCAGCGTCAAGGACGCCTTGCTGGAGAAGCTCAAGCGGCGGCTGGCCGGCTGGAAGCTGGGCCTGCCCACCGATCCGACGGTGCAGGTGGGGCCGCTGGTGGAGCAAGCCCATTTCGAGCGGGTGAAAGCCTATCTGGACGCGGCCAAGGCTGAGGGCGCGCGGCTGGTGCACGGCGGCCGCATCCACGCCGAGCTGGGTAGCGGCTGGTATATCGAGCCCACCATTTTCGACCAGGTCGACGCCAAGATGCGCGTCTTCCAGGAAGAAATTTTCGGTCCGATCCTGGCGGTGAGCACCTTCGACAGCGAGGAAGAAGCGGTGCGCCTGGCCAACGACAGCGTCTACGGCCTGGCCGCCTCGCTGTACACCCGCGACGTCAGGCGCGCGCAGCGCGTGGCCGCCGCCTTGCGCGCCGGCACGGTGTCGGTCAACGGCTTCTCCGAGGGCGACATCACCACGCCCTTCGGCGGCTTCAAACAATCCGGCTTCGGCGGGCGCGACAAAGGCCTTGAGGCGCTGGAGCAATACCAGCAGACCAAGACCATCTGGTACGTGAACTAGCTTGAGGCCCGGCGCCGCCGGCGCGGCGCCGGGCGTTTTGCGCAGCACCCATCCAAAACAAAGGAGAGACGAGATGAAAACCATTTTCCCCCTGCGGGCGGCGCTCGCCGGCGCCGCGCTGCTGATCGGCGCCTGGCCGGCGGCCGCCGAGACCCTGGTCAAGATAGGCTTCGCCTCGCCCTTGTCCGGTCCGCAAGCCCATTACGGCAAGGACAATGAAAACGCCGCGCGGCTGGCGGTGGACGAATTGAACGCGCGCAAGCCGCAGATAGGCGGCCAGCCGGTGCGCTTCCAGTTGCTGGCGGAGGACGACCAGGCCGATCCGCGCATCGGCACCCAGGTGGCGCAACGCTTCGTCGACTCCGGCGTCAAGGCGGTGCTCGGCCATTTCAATTCCGGAGTGTCGATTCCGGCTGCGCGTCTTTACGCCGCCGCCGGCATTCCGCAGCTATCGGTGTCCACCAACCCGGCCTATACCCGGCAGGGCTACCGCACCGCCTTCCGGCTGGTGGGCAGCGACAGCCAGGTGGGCGCCGCGCTGGGCCGCTTCGCGGTGCAGACGCTGAAGGCGAGCAGCATCGTGGTGATAGACGACCGCACCGCCTACGGCCAGGGCATCGCCGACGAGTTCGCCAAGGCGGTGCAGGCCAGCGGCGGCAAGATCGCCCGCCGCGAGTACACCAACGACAAGGCCAGCGATTTTTCCGCCATCCTGACCGCGGTCAAGCCGCTGCGGCCGCAGGTGATCTTCTACGGCGGCGCCGACGCCCAGGCCGCGCCCATGGCCAAGCAGATGAAGCGGCTGGGTCTGGACGCGCGCCTGCTGGGCGGCGACATGCTGCAAACGCCCACCTTCCTCAGCCTGGCCGGCGACAGCGCCGGCGGCCACTTCGCCGGCATTCCCGGCGGCCAGTTGAACGACAGGCCGGCGGGCAAGGCTTTCCGCCAGCGCTATCAGGCGCGTTTCAAGCAGGATGTGGTGAGGCTGGGGCCGCAGTTCTACGACGGCATGATGATGGTGGCGGCCGCCATGCAGCAGGCGGGTTCGGTGGAGCCGGCGCGATTCATGCCGGTATTGGCCAAGCTCAGCTACGCCGGAGTCAGCACCGATTTTTCCTTTGACGCCAAGGGCGATCTCAACAAGGCGGCGGTGACGATTTCCGAAGTCAAGAACGGCCAGTGGACGACACGGGCGGTGATGCAGTGAGGCAGTGAAAGGAGGGTGGGATGAGGCGGTATGCCCAAGGACAATTGGATGAATGGCTGACATTCGCGCGGGAGCTGGTGGCGGACAGCCGCGGCTTGCTGGCTTCCCGTGCCGACTGGAGTTCGCAGTTCAAGCCGGACCGCACTCTGGTGACTCAACTGGATCTGGAGATTGAGCAAAAGCTGCGCGAGCGCATCCTGCGGCGTTATCCGGACCACGGCGTGCTGGGCGAGG
The DNA here is from genome assembly GCF_057809415.1 of Chromobacterium sp. FG22. Classification (NCBI taxonomy): domain Bacteria; kingdom Pseudomonadati; phylum Pseudomonadota; class Betaproteobacteria; order Neisseriales; family Chromobacteriaceae; genus Chromobacterium; species Chromobacterium sp. FG22. Next base: position 14,723 of record NZ_JBMDJX010000041.1, read on the forward strand.
AGTTCGGCGCCAGGGAGCGGGACGCGGAATGGCTGTGGGTGCTGGACCCCATCGACGGCACCGCCTCCTTCATGGCCGGCATGCCGGTCTACGGCAGCCTGATCGCGCTCTTGCATCAGGGCGTGCCGGTGCTGGGCGTGATCGACCAGCCGGCCACCGACGACTGCTGGATAGGCCGTCGCGGCCTGCCCACCTTATTGTTCAAGCGCGACGGCGGCCGCGAATGCCGGACCCGAGCCTGCGCCAGCCTGGAGCGGGCCTTTGTCTCGGTCAGCAGCCCGGATTTTTTCCTGCCGGAAGAAAGGCCGGTATGGCAGGGCTTTTGCGAGCGCACGGGCTGGCGCGTCTACGGCGGCGCTTGCCGCAGCTACGGCCTGCTGGCTTCCGGGCGCACCGACCTGGCGCTGGACGCCGGCCTCAAACTCTACGACTACGCGGCGATGCGGCCGGTGATCGAGGGCGCAGGCGGCGTGATCAGCGATTGGGAGGGCCGGGCGATCACGCTGGACAGCGGCAGCCGGGTAGTGGCGGCCGGCGATCCGGCCCGCCACCGCGAGGCGCTGGAGCTGATTCAGCGGCTGGCTTGAGGCAAGGCGCGCAAAGACGCGCCGGTCACAACGGCGCCGCCGTCGCGGCGGCGCGGACAGAGGAGAACGCACATGTCGCTGAGAACATGGCTGAGCTGGCTGCGCGCGCAGCCGGAGGCGCCGGTGGACAAGAACCAGGAGGAAATCAACGCCAGCTACCGTCACTGGCGCCTCCACATCATGTTGGGCTTGTACGCCGGCTACGCCGTCTACTATTTCACCCGCCGCAGCTTCAATTCCATCCTGCCGGCGATGCTGGACGATCTGGGCTGGGAGCGGGCCGCCGGCGGCGCCATCCTGTCGATGTTCTACATCGTCTACGGCGTGTCGCGCTTCGTGTCCGGCATGATGAGCGACTTCGCCAATCCGCGTTACTTCATGGGCCTGGGCCTGATCGCCACCGGCGTCATCAACATTCTGTTCGGCTTCAGCAGCAGCTTGCTGGCCTTCACCGCGCTGTGGACGCTGAACGCCTTCTTCCAGGGCTGGGGCTGGCCGCCGTGCGCCAAGTTGATGACGGCCTGGTACTCGCGCAACGAGCGCGGTTTCTGGTGGGCGATCTGCAATACCTCGCACAATGTCGGCGGCGCGCTGATTCCCTTGCTGGCGGGCGCCTTGGCGATGGCCTACGGCTGGCGCTACGGCATGATCGTGCCGGGGGTGATCGGCATCGCCGTCGGCCTGTTGCTGTGCGTCCGCCTGCGCGATCGGCCGGCGTCCATGGGCCTGCCGACGGTGGGGGCCTGGCGGCGGGACGAACTGGAGCTGGAGCAGGAGAGGAATAGCGCCAAGCTGCCGATGTGGCAGGTATTGCGGCGTTATGTGTTCGGCAACCGCTTCATCTGGCTGCTGGCCGCGTCTTATCTATTCGTCTACGTGGTGCGCATCGGCATCAACGATTGGGGCAACAAGTTTCTGCAGGAGCAGCACGGTTACGCGTTGCTGAAGGCCAACTCGGCGATTTTCTGGCTGGAGGTGGGCGGCTTCATCGGCACCATCGTCGCCGGCTGGGGCTCGGACCGTTTTTTCCGCGGCAACCGGGTGCCGATGAACATCATCTTCACCCTGGGCATCCTGCTGTCGGTGCTGCTGCTGTGGACCTTGCGGGTGGATCACTACCTGTTGATCGCCGGCAGCTTCTTCTTCATCGGTTTCTTTATTTTCGGCCCGCAGATGCTGATAGGCATGGCGGCGGCCGAGGCCGCGCACAAGGAGTCGGCGGGCGCGGCCACCGGTTTCGTCGGTGTGTTCGGCTATCTGGGGGCGGCGCTGTCCGGCTACCCGCTGGCCAAGGTGACCGACGCTTGGGGCTGGGACGGGTTTTTCCTGGCCTTGTCCGTGACCACCATGCTGTCCGCCGTCTTGCTGCTGCCCCTGCTGGGGCAGCGCAAGCGGGTCAAGCTGGCGGATGAGCGGATCTGAGGCTCAGCGGACGTTGGCCGGGCTGAGCAGCTCGGCCAGCAGGGGGACGCCGGAGCGGTGTTGCAGCGGATCGAAGAAGCTGAAGTTCAAGCGCATCGCGTTGCCGGTGTCCTGTCCCGGGGTGTGGAACATCTGGGACGGCGCGAAGTGCAGCCCCTGTTGCATCGCCATCGGCAGCAGGCGGCGGCAGTCGACGCCGGGCGGCAGCTCCACCCACAGGAAGTAGCCGCCCTGCGGCCGGGCCATCCGGCAGTCGGCCGGGAAATGGGCGGAGATCTGCTGTTGCAGCGCGGCCAGATTGTTTTGCAGACGCTGGCGCAACAGGCTGAGCATGTCCTCGTGATGGCCGCCGGCCAGCAAGCGCGCCAGCGCCATCTGGCTGGGCAGCGGGGTGGCCAGCGAGCTGCACAGCTTGAGGCCCAGAATGCTGTCGCGGAAGCGTCCGGCGGCGATCCAGCCCACGCGATAGCCGGGGGCCAGCGATTTGCTGAAGGAGGAACAGTGCAGCACGCTGCCGCGCTGATCGAAAGCCTTGAGCGGCAAGGGCGCGCCTTCGCCGAAGTACAGCTCGCGATAGGTGTCGTCCTCGATGATGGGCACGCGGTGGCGTTCCGCCAGCGCCAGCAGCGCGGCTTTTTGCGAATCGCTCATCACCTGGCCGGTGGGGTGCTGGAAATTGGGCATGGCGATGATGCCGGCCGGCTGGTGCTGGATCAGCAGCGCTTCCAGCCGCTCCAGGTCCAGCGGCTGCCCCGGCGGACAGTTGAAGCCGACGGCGCGTAGTTCCAGGTGTTCCAGTTGTTCGAAGATGGGCGGGAAAGCCGGGGTGATCACCAGCATGCAGTCGCTGCCGCTGAGGCGGGCCACCGAGCGGATCGCCAGGTTCAGCGCCTCCATGCCGCCGCAGGTGATCAGCATTTCCTCGCCGTCCAGCTCCACGCCCTGGGCGAGATAGCGCAGCGCCAGTTCTCGGCGCAGCCCCTCGTAGCCCTCGCTGTCGGTGCTGGACAAGGCGTAGCGGTAATCGCTGAGCGCGCGAGTCAGCGCGCGGGTCAGCGGCGTGGTGTTGATCAACACCGGGTTCATGAACGGGCAGCCCCAGGGCATGGGCAGTGCCATGGTCAGGTGCTCGGCGCGGAACTCGCCCGGGTGGTCCGGCAGCGGCGGCGATTGGCGCAGCGACAGCGAGGACAGGCCCAGCACCCGGAAACCGGAGCGGGGCAGGGACTCGATCAGGCCTTGTTTCTCCAGCTCGGCGTAGGCGCGTTGGGCGGTGGTGATGCTGACCTTGTGGTCCAGGCATAGCTTGCGCAGCGAAGGCATGCGATCGCCGGGGCGCAGATGGCCTTGCTCGATGGCATGGCGAAAGCGCTGGCTCAGTTGACTGGTCTTGCTCATTGTATTCCTGGCGGTTGAGCCGCGGCGGCGTTGCGCCGCGGCATGACTCCTGATGGACTGCCTAGGGCCGCCGACGTTTGCTTGGCGCTGAAAAACATCGGCGGGTCCTAGATTCATTCGCCGATGAAGCTGGATTTTTCCCTGATCATACTACCGTCATGGCTCAGCGAGCTGACCACGAAGTAGATGTCGTGCGCGCCGCGGGTGGCGTGCTCGGGCTCGGCCTGCACTCGCACGGTGACGGTCTCGGTGCGGGTGGGCGCGACTTCGACCACCTGGCCCGGCTTGTCCAGCCTCAGGCTGGGCAGGCCTTCCACCTGGATCTTGAAGCGCTGCGCCTGTTCGCTGGTGTTGATCAGCTTCAGGTTATAGCTGTTTTCCAGCAGGCCGTCGTCGGTGGCGCGCACCAGGACCGCGCGGTCGCGCAGCACGTCCACCTTGAACGGTTTTTTCAGGATCAGCGCGGTGGTGGACAGGGCGATGATGCCGGCCAGCAAGCTGGAGTAGACGATGACCCGCGGGCGATGGCTGCTGCTGGGGCGTTCCGGCTTGCCGGCGGCTTCCAGCGCGGCGGCGCTGGTGTAGCTGATCAGCCCGCGCGGCGCATGGATCTTGTCCATCACCTGATCGCAGGCGTCGATACAGGCGGCGCAGCCTATGCACTCGTATTGCAGGCCGTTGCGGATGTCGATGCCGGTGGGGCAGACCTGGACGCAGATGCCGCAATCGATGCAGCTGCCGCGCGCCTTGTTGGCCGCCTGCTTGCTCTTGCCGCGCGGTTCGCCGCGGCGGTTGTCGTAGGAGATGATCAGGGTGTCGTTGTCGAACATCGCGCCCTGGAAGCGCGCGTACGGGCACATGTGCAGACAGACCTTCTCGCGCAGCACGCCGGCCAGCAGCCAGGTGAAACCGCCGTAGAACAGGATCCAGAAGCTTTCCCACGGGCCGTAGGCCAGGCTGGGCGCGGCGGCGGCCAGCTCGCGCACCGGGGTGAAGTAGCCGACCAGGGTGAAGCCGGTGATCAGCGAGAACAAGCCCATCAGCCCGTGCGACAGCGTCTTGCGCGTGAACTTGTTCACGCTCATCGGCGCCGCGTCCAGTTTGCGGCGGGCGTTGTGATCGCCCAGGGTCAGCCGTTCTATCCACAACATGATCTGGGTGTAGACTGTCTGCGGACAGCTGTAACCGCACCAGAGCCGGCCGGCCAGCGCGGTCCACAGGAACAGGCCCAGCGCGCAGATCACCAGCAAGGCGGCGAAAAAGATGAAGTCCTGCGGCCAGAAGGTGAGGCCGAAGATCAGGAAGCGATGTTGTTCCAGATCCAGATGCACAGCCTGCCTGCCGTTCCACTGCAACCAGGGCAGGCCGAAGAACGCCAGTTGGGTAGCGAGAACCATGAACACCCGAACGTTGTTGAAGCGGCCGGTGGTCAGGCGCGGATAGATTTTGATGGGGACGGCTTGCTGGCTAGACATGGCAAAATGACCATTGGATGAAAACCCCTTATTAGTACTGCTTGGGATCGGTACAAACAATGAACAGTTGTCTTTGAAAATGTGTATACAGCGCCGTCTGTCTATATACAGATGCGGGCTTGGGCTTGAGCGTGGATATGGAAAACCCCAAGTAAAAACAAGGGGTTTTCCATGCGGCGAACGGGCGAAGCCTGGGTCTTGCCCCGCTTTGTCTGGCATTGAACGCCAGGCGCTGTGCTGATCGCCTCAGCACAATAATCCTGCCGAGTTTGTGGGTTTTTTGGGATTTTATCGTGCAAGCTGCGGAAAAAGCCGGTAAATCCCATCCACGATGATTTCCACCGACACCGCCGCCAGCAGCATGCCCATCACCCGGTTGACGATGTTGATGCCGGTCTGCCCCAGCAGGCGGGACAAGGGCGAGGCCAGCACCAGCGCGCCGTAGCAGGTGATGGCCACCAGCAAACTGCTTACCAAAAGGTAAACCACCTGTACCCACGACGAGGCCGTCGTCGCATAGATGATCACGGTGGAGATGGTGCCCGGCCCGGTCATCAGCGGGATGGCCAGCGGCACCACGGCGATATTGGTCTTGGTTTCCGCTTCCTCGCGCTCCACCTTGGTGGTCTTGGTCGGTCCCGGCTTGGCGTTCATCAGCGCGATGGCGATCAGCATCACCAACAGGCCGCCGCCCACCTGGAAAGAGCCGACGCTGATGCCGAGAAAGCGCAGCAGGGTCTCGCCGACGACGGCGAACAGGCAGAGCACGATGGCCACGGCGATGGCCGTGGTCTTGGCGATCTTCTTGCGCTCCAGCTGGTTGGAGGTGGGCGTCAGGCTGATGAAGATGGGGATGGCGCCCAGCGGATTGACCAGCACCAGCAGCGCGATGAATATTTTTGCGATTTCGACTTCCATGGTTCGGATCATACCTTTCGCTGGAGGCCGCCGCATTCAGGCGGGAGACGAGAAGCGTCGACGCCGCGCCACGGCGGCGCGCCGCAAAGCAAAAAAACCGGCCGCGCCAGGCGCAACCGGTTTCAGCATAGCCGGAATTCGGCTTAGTCAGTGTTCAGCAGCAGTTCCAGCGTGTGGCGATAGATGGCGGACAAGGGTTCGACATCGGCCGCCTCCACGCACTCGTTCAGCTTGTGGATGGTGGCGTTGACCGGGCCGAACTCCACCAGCTCGCGCGCGATGCGCTTGATGAAGCGGCCGTCGGAGGTGCCGCCGGTGGTGGAGAGCTCGGCCCGGCGGCCGGTGGCGTCGGCGATGGCGAGGCCAAGCGCCTCGGTGAGCTTGCCCGGCTGCGTCAGGAAAGGCTGGCCGGACAATTGCCAGTGCAACTCATAGCCCAGGCCGTGGCGGTCCAGAATGGCGCAGACGCGTTCCTTCAGCGATTCCGCGCTGCTCTCCGGCGAGAAGCGGAAGTTGAAGCGGATGTCGCAATGGCCGGGAATGATGTTGCTGGCGCCGGTGCCCGCATGGATGTTGGACACCTGCCAGCTGGTGGGCGGGAAAAAGGCGTTGCCCTCGTCCCAGCGCGTCTCCGCCAGTTCGGCCAGCGCCGGCGCCATCAGGTGAACCGGGTTCTTGGCCAGGTGCGGATAGGCGATGTGGCCCTGGATGCCGTGCACGATCAAATGGCCGGACAGCGAGCCGCGGCGGCCGTTCTTGATGGTGTCGCCCAGCGCCTGGTCCGAGGTGGGCTCGCCGACGATGCAATAATCTATGGTTTCGCCGCGCGCCTCCAGCGCGTCCACCACCTTGACGCTGCCGTCCACCGCCACGCCTTCCTCGTCCGAGGTGATCAGGAGGGCGATGGAGCCGGGGTGTCCGGGATGGCGGGCGACGAAGTCTTCGCAGGCGGTGACGAAGGCGGCCAGCGAGGCTTTCATGTCGGCGGCGCCGCGGCCGTAGAGCAGGCCGTTGCGGATGGTGGGTTCGAAGGGCGGGCTGTCCCATTGCTCCAGCGGACCGGTGGGCACCACGTCGGTGTGGCCGGCGAAGCAGACCAGCGGAGCTGCGTCGCCGCGGCGGGCCCAGAAGTTGTCGACCTCGCCGAAACGCATGCGCTCCACGCGAAAGCCTATGGCTTCCAAGCGGGCGATCATCAATTCCTGGCAGCCCTGGTCGCGCGGGGTGACCGAATCCAGCCGGATCAGCTGCCGCGCCAATTCTAAGGTTGCGCTCATTTCAGCAGGCGCTCCGCCCAGTCGGCTTCGACGAAGCCGACGCTGATCTTGCCGCCGGCGTCCAGCACCGGGCGCTTGATCACCGAGGGATTGGCCTGCATCAAGGCCAGCGCGGCCGGCAGCTGCTCGGCGCCGGCCTTGACCTCGTCCGGCAGCGCGCGCCAGGTGGTGCCCTGGCGGTTGATCAGCTTGGCGAGGCCGACCGCGGCGGCCCAGCGCTCCAGGCTGGCGGCGTCCGCGCCTTGTTTCTTGAAATCATGGAAGTGGTAGTCGAGGCCGTTGTCGCTCAGCCATTGGCGCGCTTTTTTGACGGTGCTGCAATTGGGTATGCCGTAAAGAGTAATCATGGGTGGGTTTACAGGTCCAGTTTGATGCTGTCGAAGCTTGGCGGCTCGCCGCCGGCTTGCTTATCGTCGCCGCTCGCCGCTTTTTCCTTGCTCTGATTGATCAACCAGTACAAGTTGGTGGGCGAGTCGGCGTTTCTCAGGGCCTCGTCCAGGCTGATGCGCCCCGTGCTGTAGAGCCGGTACAACGCCTGTTCGAAGGTTTGCGAGCCATCGCTCATGCTGCTTTCGATGGCCTCCTTGATTTTGTCTATCTCTCCGTTTCGGATCAACTCCGAAATGCGCGCAGTGTTGATCAGGATTTCGATTGCCGGCACCCGGGCGCCGTCCACCGTGGGGATCAGCCGTTGCGAAACCACCGCCTTCAGCGCGGAGGACAGGTCCATCAGCAAGGCGGCGCGGCTTTCCGCCGGGAAGAAATTGATGACCCGGCTCAGCATGTGATAGCTGTTGTTGCCGTGCAGCGTGGAGATGCACAGATGGCCGGACTGGGCGTAGGTCACCGCCTGGGTTAGGGTTTCCGGGTCGCGGATCTCGCCTATCATCAGCACGTCCGGCGCCTCGCGCATCGCGTTTTTCAGCGCGCGGGCGTAGGAGAGGGTGTCGAAGCCCACTTCGCGCTGGTTGACGATGGACTTGTCGTGGCGGAACAGGAATTCGATCGGGTCTTCCACGGTGAGGATGTGGCCGCTCATGCTCTGATTGCGGGTTTGCAGCATGGCCGCCACGGTGGAGCTTTTGCCGGAACCGGTGGAGCCGACCACCAGGATCAGGCCGCGCTTGAGCTTGATCAGTTCGCTGAGCACCGGCGGCAGCTGCAAATGCTCCAGCGACGGAATATTGGGCAGGATGTAGCGCACCACCATGCCCACCGAGCCGCGTTGCCAGAAGATATTGATGCGGAAACTGCCGAGGCCGGGCACCGGGTGGCCCAGGTTCATTTCGCGTTCCTGTTCGAAGACGCCGATTTCCTCTTCGCTCATCAGGCTGTAGGCCAGCTGTTTGACCATGTCTGCGGTCAGCGGTTTTTCGTTCATCGGCAGCAGCTCGCCGTTCTGCTTGATCATCGGCGGGGAGAAGCTGGTGAAGAACAGATCGCTGGCGCGGCGTTCGGCCATCAATTTGAAAAACGGCAGCATCAACATAATCGTGCACCCGAAGCGGCAAGGTTTATCAATGGAACGGTTCTTTTAAAGTGTAGCCGGCCCGCGCCCAAAAAAAACGCCGCCCGATAGCGCGGGCGGCGGCGATTTCATGGCGTCCGCATGGATCAGGCGAGTTTGGCGCCGCTGTTCTCGTCGCGCAGCGCGCGGCGCAGAATCTTGCCGACATTGGTCTTGGGCAGCTCGTCGCGGAATTCCACCAGCTTGGGCACCTTGTAGCCGGTCAGATTGTCGCGGCAGTGCTGGATGATGTCTTTTTCCGTCAGCGCGCGGTCCTTGCGCACCACGAAGACCTTGACCACCTCGCCGGACTTGTCGTCCGGCACGCCGATGCAGGCCACTTCCAGCACGCCGGCGTGGCCGGCCACCACGTCTTCGATCTCGTTGGGGTAAACGTTGAAGCCGGACACCAGGATCATGTCCTTCTTGCGGTCCACCAGTTTGACGAAGCCGTCCGGCGTCAGCATGGCCATGTCGCCGGTGGCGAGGAAGCCGTCCGGGCTCAGCACCTTGGCGGTTTCGTCCGGGCGGTTCCAATAGCCTTTCATTACCTGAGGGCCGCGGATGCACAGCTCGCCCTGCTCGCCGGGGGCCACTTCCTCGCCCTCGGGGCCGCGCAGCTGCATCTCGGTGGAGGGCACCGGCACGCCGATGGTGCCGTTGTAGGCGGCGAGATCCAGCGGATTCATGCACACGGCCGGGCTGGCCTCGGTCAGGCCGTAGGCTTCCACCAGGGTGACGCCGGTCACTTGCTTCCACTTGTCCGCCACCGCTTTTTGCACCGCCATGCCGCCGCCCAGCGCCAGGCGCCAGGTGGAGAAGTCGAGCTTGGCGAATTCCGGATTGTTCAGCAGCGCGTTGAACAGGGTGTTGACCCCGGTCATGCAGGTGATCGGGTACTTGCCCATTTCCTTGATGAAGCCGGGGATGTCGCGCGGATTGGTGATCAGGATGTTGAGCGCCCCCACTTCGGTGAACACCATCAGATTCGCGGTCAAGGAGAAGATGTGATAGAGCGGCAGCGCGGTGACGATGATTTCCTGTCCCGGGCGGATCACCGGCTTCACCCACTCGCCGGCTTGCAGCATATTGGCGACGATATTGCGGTGAACCAGCATCGCGCCCTTGGAGACGCCGGTGGTGCCGCCGGTGTATTGCAGGAAGGCGATGTCGTCGTGGCCCAGCTCCACCGGCCGGTAGGGCGCGCGCGCGCCGCGGGACAGGGCGTCGCCGAAGCGGACATGGCCGGGCAGGCGCCACGGCGGCACCATCTTCTTGACCTTGCGCACCACGAAGTTGACCAGCATGCCCTTGGCGAAGCCCAGCATCTCGCCGATGGAGGCCACGATCACGTGCTTGACCTGGGTGCGCGGCAGCACCTGCTCCAGCACGCTGGCGAAGTTCTCCAGGATCACGATGGTTTCCGCGCCGGAGTCCTTCAGCTGATGCTCCAGCTCGCGCGGGGTGTACAGCGGATTGACGTTGACCACGGTGCCGCCGGCGCGCAAGGTGCCGAACACCGCGACCGGATATTGCAGCAGATTGGGCATCATCACCGCCACGCGGTCGCCCTTCTGGAGCTTCAGCTCATGCTGCAGATAGGAGGCGAACTGGCCGGAGAGCTGGTCCATCTCGCGGTAGCTGAGTTCTTTGCCCATGCAGGCCAGGGCGGGGCGGTCATGGAATTTCTTGACGCTGCGGTCGAAGACTTCGACCACGGATTGAAACTGGTTGATGTCGATTTCGTGAGCTACGCCCGGCTGGTAGTTTTTGAGCCACACCTTTTCCATAAATCCCGGTTTCTCCATCGTGCTGGTTAACGAGAGTCGCGCCAGCGTATCGCGCGCCGGCGGGCGTCGTACCTATTTGGTGACTATATATTTGTTATGTCGCGGCGGCTTGGCCGCTCATGACGTCAAACTGCTGTTTGAGTGCCCGGTAATGTACCGTAACTGGAACCGCTCGCAAAGAAGTCCGGCGCAAACAGCCGTCCGGTCCCGTTGGAGGCGGGCGGTTCGCCGGTTTTCTTTTTCAATGGAATAGGTTACAATCGCGTCGGTTAGGGATGGGCGTTTCGCCCATTTTTTATTTGTGGAAAAAGCAATGGATGTTCGTTTGCTGCTGGAAAACACCCTGCCGGGTCTGGGCTACGAGTTGGTCGATTTCGAAATGACCCCAGGGGGCGGTTTTCGCGTTTTTATCGACAAGCCGGGTGGCATCACCGTGGAAGATTGCGTCCAGGTGAGCAATCACTTCACCCGCCTTTTCATGGTCGAGAACATCGACTACGAGCGACTCGAAGTGTCTTCGCCGGGCTTGGACCGTCCGCTGAAGAAAGAGGCTGATTTCGTCCGCTTCGCCGGTAAGCTTGCCAAGATCAAGACGCGCATGCCGATCGAGCAGCAGAAGAAATTTACCGGTCGTCTTGCCGGGGTCGAGGAAGACTCTGTGAAGCTGGATGTGGATGGCCGCATCGTGGCGATTCCGTTTGCCAATATCGACAAGGCCAGGCTGGAGCCTGAGTTTTGATGTCTGGACGGCCATAAGCCACGCAAAAGGACAAAAATCGGAGAGGAATGAATGAGTCGCGAGATTTTGTTGCTGGTGGATGCCCTGGCGAGCGAAAAGAATGTCAGCAAGGATGTGGTGTTCTCCGCCCTTGAGATGGCGCTTGCCTCGGCAACCAAGAAAAAGTTTACCGATGACGAGATGGACGTGCGCGTCGAAATCGACCGCCACAGCGGTCAATATCAGACCTTCCGCCGCTGGTTGGTGGTGGAAGACGAACTGCTGGAATCGGAAAGCAAGGAAATCGGCGTAATCGACGCGCGCGAGCGCGATCCGCGCATTGAAGTGGGCGCGTTCATCGAGGAGCCGATGGAGGCGGTGGAGTTTGGCCGCATCGGCGCGCAAACCGCCAAGCAAGTGATCCTGCAACGCATTCGCGACGCTGAGCGCGAGCAGCTGCTGAACGAGTTCCTGCAGCGCCGCGAGCACCTGGTGACCGGCACCATCAAACGCATCGAGCGCGGCAACGCCATCGTGGAATGCGGCAAGCTGGAAGCGGTGCTGCCGCGCGATCAGATGATCCCCAAGGAAAACCTGCGCGTGGGCGACCGCGTCAAGGCTTTCCTGTTGCGCATCGATCGTCTGGGTCGCGGCCCGCAGCTGGTGCTGTCGCGCACCTCTCCGGATTTCCTGACCAAGCTGTTCGAGCTGGAAGTGCCGGAAATCGACGAAGGCCTGCTGGAGATCAAGGCCGCCGTGCGCGACGCCGGCATGCGCGCCAAGATCGCCGTCAAGGCCAACGACGCGCGCATCGATCCGCAGGGCACCTGCATCGGCATGCGCGGTTCCCGCGTTCAGTCGGTCAGCCAGGAGCTGGGCGGCGAGCGCATCGACATTGTGCTGTGGGCGCCGGAACCGGCTCAGTTCGTGATCAACGCGCTGTCGCCGGCTGAAGTCAGCCGCATCATGGTGGACGAAGACAACCACAGCATGGACGTGGTGGTGGAGGAGGAGCAACTGGCGCTGGCCATCGGCCGCAGCGGCCAGAACGTCAAGCTGGCCGCCGAGTTGACCGGCTGGTACCTCAACATCATGACCGTTGCCGAGGCTGAAGAAAAGCATCAGGCGGAAGACGCCGCCGTGCGTGATCTGTTCGTGAGCGCCCTGGGCGTGAGCGAAGACGTCGCCGCCGTACTGGTGCAAGAAGGCTTTGCCGCTTTGGAAGAAGTGGCGTATGTGCCGATTGCGGAGATGCTGGAGATTGAAGGGTTTGATGAGGAGCTGGTCAACGATCTGCGCATCCGCGCGCGTGACGCTCTTTTGACACAGGCTATTGCGTCCGAAGAAAAGGTGGAAAGCGTTTCCGATGGCCTGCGCGATATCGAGGGCCTGGACGCCGAGCTGGTTCGCAAGCTGGCCGAAGGCGGCGTGATCACCCGCGACGATCTGGCCGATTTGGCCGTGGACGATCTGGTGGACATGACCGGCATGGAGGCCGAGACCGCCCGCGCCGTCATCATGAAGGCGCGCGAGCACTGGTTCGACCAGTAAGGCCTGTCCGGAAAGAATTTACAGAATTTGGGAAGACGCATGGTTTTGACAAACGTAAAACAATTTGCCAGTGAGCTTAACCTCACACCGGAACGCCTGCTGGAACAGCTGGGCGCGGCCGGCGTGAGCAAACGCTCGCCGGATGACGCGCTATCCGCGCAAGACAAGTCCCAGCTTCTTGACTATCTGAAGCGCTCCCACGGCGCGCGCGACGAAGAGTCGCGCATCGCCCTGACGCGCAAGTCCACCAGCGAGATCAAGACCGCCGACGGCAGCACCGTCAAGGTGGAGACCCGCAAGAAGCGCTTCGTGGTGCGTCCGGAAGAGGCGTCCGCGGCTCAGCCCGCCGCGGCCGAGTCCAGCCCGGTGGAGCCGGTGAAGGCGCCGGAACCGGCGCCGGCTCCGGCGGTGGAAGCCAAGCCCGAACCGAAACCGGAAATCAAGCCCGAGCCCAAGCCGGAACCGGCTCCGCAAGCCGCGGAAGCCAAGCCCGAGCCCAAGCCGGCTGAAGCGCCGCGCCAGGAAGCCGCCAAACCGGCCGCTCCCAAGCCGGCCGCTCCGGCGCAGCGTCCGACCGTGGCCTCCATCCTGAGCCCGGAAGAAATCGCCGCTCGCGAAGCCGAGGAAAAGCGCCAGGCCGCTTTCCGCGCCCGTCAGGAAGCGCTGATGCGCGAAAAGATCGAGCGCGAAGAGCGCCGCCAGGCCGCGCGCCAGGCCGCCTTGCAACCGCCGCCGGCTCCCGAGCCGGTGCGCGCCGCTGAGCCGCCGGCTCGCCGCGAAGAACCGCGCCGCGACGACCGTCGTCCGGCCGGCGCCGGCGACAACCGCGGCCCGCGCCCGGCTGGCGACAACCGTGGCCCGCGTCCGGCTGGCGACAACCGCGGCCCGCGCCCGGCTGGCGACAACCGTGGTCCGCGCCCGGCTGGCGACAACCGCGGCCCGCGTCCGGCTGGCGATAAC
>NZ_JBMDJX010000042.1:0-26012 GCF_057809415.1 Chromobacterium sp. FG22
GTACATGAGCATTTTGAGCTGGTTTTCAACGCCGTATCGCTGAAGCGCAGCAGACATTGAACAGGTTCTTAGAAGCCGGCTTCGATCAGGTCTATCTCCTCCTGCGACAGCCCGCCGGCCAGGGGGTGGTCGGACGGGGTGCTGCCGCCGGCGTCCGGCGCGTGGCCCAGCCTGGCCAAGGCGCGCAGCGCGTCGAACCAGTCTTCCGCCAGCTTTTCAATTTCCTGCCGGTCGAACAGGCGGCCGGCCCACAGCCAGGTGGCCACCAGTTCCGGCCCGTCCGGGCCGTCGTGGGTGGCGGCGTTGAGCTCGATGGCGTGGGTCTGCGGCGTCGAAGAATCGCTGTTTCCGTCCAGCCCGGCCGCTTCCGGCGCCGGCATCCAGTCGCCGCGGGCCGGCGTGGAGAAGCGCCCCAGATAGTTGAAGCCGAGTTGCGCCGGCGCCGCGCCGCTCAGCCGGGCGGCGGTCTCCGGATTGAGATAGCGCAGCAGGCCGTATCCCAGGCCCCGGTCCGGCAGCGCGCGCAGTTGCTCCTTGACCCGCTTCAGCGCCGCGCCCAGCACGGCGTCGTCGTCCAGGGCGGCCGCGGCGGAGGCGCCGGGGTCGAGGCAGACGGGGAACAGGCTGGTGAACCAGCCCACGGTGCGGGAGAGGTCGCAATGCTCGCCCAGCTCCTCGCGGCCGTGGCCTTCCAATTCCAGGCGCACTGCGGAGCCGCCGTCCCGTCCCCGGCCATGCCGCCAGCGCGCCACCGCCAGCGCGAAGCCGGTGAGCAGCACGTCGTTGATGCCGGCGTGGAACAGCGCCGGCACCCGGGTCAGCAGATCGGAGGTGACGGCGGAAGGCAGCGCGACGCTCAGACGCCGGCTGGCGCCGGCCGTGTCCAGCGCCGGGTCCAGCAGGCAGGGCGATAGCGGCGGATCGGGCTGGTCTTGGATGGCCGCCCACATCGGCGCTTCGGCCGCGCGGGCGGCGCGGACGGCGTCCTCGTTCAGCAGCAGCGCCCAGCGGCGGAAGGAAGTAGCCACCGGATCCAGCCGGATGGCTTGGCCGGCGCGGGCCTCGCGCCAGGCGGAGGCCAGGTCGGGCAGCAGGATGCGCCAGGAAACGCCGTCCACCGCCAGGTGATGGATGCCCAGCCACAGCCTGCCCGGCGCGTCCGGGCCGGCGTCCAGCCACAGCGCCCGCAACATGGCGCCGGCGGCGGGGTCCAGCTGCCGCGCCGCGGCGGCGATGTCGGCCGGCGGGATCTCCAGATGCGCGTCCGCCGCGATGCGGCGCAGGCAGTCCTGCGCCGATGTCGAAGCGGGCGGCGGCACCGTCAGGCCGCCGTCCGCGTCCAGCCGCATGCGCAGCGCGTCGTGTTTGTCCAGCAGTGCTTGCAGCGCCTGCAGCAGATGGGCTTGTTCCAATCCGGCGGGGGTTTGCAACAGCATGGATTGGTAGAAGCCGCTTTGCGGGCCGCCGCGCTCCAGCCACCAGCGGATGATGGGCGTCGCCGGCAGCGGGCCCTCCGCGGTGTCCTCGGTCGCGACGGCGACGACAGGCCGGGCGACGGCGGCCAGCGCCTCCACCCGAGGATGGAGGAAGACCTCGCGCGGGCTGAGCAGCAAGCCTTGCCGCCGCGCGCGGCTGACCAGCAGGATGGAGGCGATGCTGTCTCCGCCGAGATCGAAGAAGCCGTCGTCCAGACCGACTTCGTCCAGGCCCAGCAGCTCGGCGTACAGCCCGGCCAGGATGCGTTCGGCGTCGCTGCGCGGAGGCCGCCGCTCGCCGGCCTGGAAATCGGGCGCGGGCAGCGCGCGGTGGTCCAGCTTGCCGTTGGGGGTCAGCGGCAGCGCGTCCAGCGCGACGACGGCGGCCGGCACCATATAGTCGGGCAGCTGCGCCGCCAGGGCTTGTCTGAGCGAGGACGGGGCGATGTCGGCGCCGGGGTGGAGCGCGACATAGGCGAGCAGCTGGCGCGGCGCGCCGTCCGTCTCGCGCAGCACCGCCCGCGCCTGGGACACGGCCGGGTGTTCGCTCAGCCTGGCTTCGATTTCGCTAAGTTCGATGCGGAAGCCGCGCAGCTTGATTTGTTGATCGGCGCGGCCGAGGAATTCCAGCTGGCCGTCGGCGCGCCAGCGCGCCCGGTCGCCGCTGCGGTAGAGCCGGCTGCCGGCGGGGCCGAAGGGGTTGGCCACGAAGCGCTCGGCGCTGAGCGCCGGCTGATCCAGATAGCCGCGCGCCAGGCCGCTGCCGGCCAGGTAGAGTTCGCCGGGCGCGCCGACGGGCAGCGGGCGCAGCGCGGAATCGAGCACATAGGCGCGGGTATTGTCCATCGGCGCGCCTATCGGCAGCGGCGCAGCCAGTGGCTGATCGCGCGGCAGCGGGCAGCAGGTGGCGAAGGTGGTGGTCTCGGTGGGGCCGTAGACGTGGACCAGTTCCAGCCCCGGATGGCGCTCCCGCACCCGCTGGAAGGCGCGCAGCGAGGCGGCTTCGCCGCCGGTCCACAGCGTGCGCAGGCTGGCGAAGCAGTCCGGCCGCTCCTCGGCCAGCAGGTTGAACAGCGCGGTGGTCAGGAAGGCCGCGGTGACGCTTTCCCGCCGCAGGACGTCCGCCAGCGAGTCGATGTCGTTGTCCCCCGGCGGCGCCAGCGTCGCCTGGCCGCCGTGCAGCAAGGGCGTCCACAGCTCGTAGGTGGAGGCGTCGAAGGCATGCGGAGAGTGCAGCAGCACCTTGCTCTGGGACGCGCCCTCCCAGCGGCGGTCCAGCGCCAGATCCCCGACGTTGGCGTGGCTGACGGCTATGCCCTTGGGCACGCCGGTGGAGCCGGAGGTGTACATCACATAGGCCAGCGCGTCGGGGGTCAGCTCCAGGCGGGGCGGGTGCTCGGCGCTGTCGGACGGACCGTCTATCCGCAGCACCGGCAGGCCCGGCGGCAGCATGGCCGGCGCCGGTGCCTCGTCGGCCAGCAGCAAAGCGGCGCGCGACTGGGTCAGGGTCCAGGCACGCCGCTCTTCCGGCTGGGCGGTGTGCAGCGGGATATAGCAGCCGCCGGCCTTGAGCACGCCGAGGATGGCCACCGGCAGCAGCGGGCCGCGCCGCAGCCACAGCGCCACCGGCGTTTCCACGGTCACGCCGGCCGCGCGCAAGCGGTGGGCCAGCGCGTTGGATTGCAGATCCAGCTGGCGGTAGCTCAGGCGAACGTCGCCGGCGCAGACCGCGACGGCGTCCGGCGTCAGCCGGGCCTGCCGGCGGAACAGCTCGGGCAGCGTCGCCGGCGCGGTGGCGCGAGTGGTGGCGTTCCAGCCGTCCAGCTGGCGGCTCTCGGCCTCGTCCAGCCAGCGCAGGCTGGCCAGCGGCCGCTCAAGATCGCCGGCCAGCGCCTGGAACAGGCGCGTCAGGCTGGCGAGAATGCTCTCGGCCGCGGCCGGCGGGAAGGCGTCGGCGCGGCAGCCCAGCCGGAGCTCCAGTCTTTCCCCCGGCACCACGCAGAGGCCCAGCGGGTAATGCGACACATCGCCGCCCAAACCGTCGACGGGGCGCACGCTCAGGCCGTCGCCGGCGCGGCTTTGGCGCAGCGCGTCGAGCTGCGGATAGTTTTCGAACACCATCAGCGTGTCGAACAATTCCTCCATGTCCGTCAGCTGCTGGATGTCGCCGAGTCCGAGATGCTGATGCTCCATCATCGCGGCCTGGCGCGATTGCAGATCGTCCAGCCAGCCGGCCAGCGTGGCCGACGGTTCCAGTTTCAGGCGCAGCGGCACGGTGTTGATCAGCAGGCCGGGCAGCCGCGCGATGTCTTCCAGCGGCGCGGTCCGTCCGGACACGGTGATGCCGAACAGCAGATCGTCGCGGCCGGTCAGGCGGGCCAGCAGCAGGCCCCACGCGGCCTGGGCCAGGGTGTTGAGGGTCAGCCCGCGACGCCGCGCCTGGGCGGACAGCGCGGCGCTGAGCTCCGCCGTCAGCGCGGCGGTGTGCAGATCCGGCCGCTGTTCCGCGGCGGGGAGGCCGGGCGCCACCAGGGTGGGCTCGTCCACGCCGCGCAGGTATTGGCCCCAGGCCTGGCGGGCGGCGGCCTGATCGCGGCCGGACAGCCAGAGCAGGTAATCGCGGTAGGCCGGCGCGGGCGGCAGCGCGGCCGATTCTCCCTGGCGGTAGAGCGCGAACAGTTCTTCCAGCAGCACGGGAAGGGACCAGCCGTCGAGCAGCAGGTGGTGGAAAGTCCAGAGCAGGCGGTGGCGCTCCGGCGCCAGCCGGATCAGGGTGAAGCGCAGCAGCGGCCCGCGGTCCGGCGGCATGCTCTCCCCATGATCGGCCGTCTGCATGTCTTCCAGCCGCGCGCGCGCCTCGTCGTCGCTGAGCGCCGACAAATCGGCTTCCCGCCACGGCGCGGCGCTGTCCAGGCTCAAGGCCTGCATCGGCTGCTGGGTGTCCTCGTGAATGAAGGAGGCCAGCAGATGCGGGTGGCGGCTAAGCAGACGTTCGACGGCGCGGCGCAGCGCGGCGCCGTCCAGCGCGCCGTCCAGCTCGATGCGCATCTGCACCACATAGGGGTTGGCGGCGGAGTGGTCGTAGAGCGCGTGGAACAGCAGGCCTTGCTGCAGCGGCGTCAGCAGCAGCAGTTCGGCGAGGCCGGGGCGGCGGCGGCTCAGGCGCTCGATTTCGGCCGGCTCCAGCCGCAGCAGCGGCGCGTCGGCGCGCGCGTCAACGGCCAGGGCCGAGGCCTCGGCCGCAACTTGGGCGAGGCCGCGGACGCTGGGGTGTTCGAATACCTGACGCGGCGTCAGGCCCAAGCCCCGCTTGCGGGCCAGGCTCACCAGCTGGATGGAGCTGATGCTGTCGCCGCCGAGATGGAAGAAGCTGTCGTCCAGTCCGACGCGCTCCAGGCCCAGGGTCTGGGCGAAGGCTTCGGCCAGTAGTTTTTCTTTTTCGGTGACCGGCTCGCGGTGCTCGGCCAGCGTCAGTTCCGGCGCCGGCAAGGCGCGGCGGTCCAGCTTGCCGTTGGGGGTCAGCGGCAGCGCGTCCAGCGCCACCCAGGCGGCGGGTGCCATGTAGTCGGGCAGGCGGGCGGCCAGCGCGTCGCGCCAGCGCGCGACGTCGGCCTGGGCGCCGGCGGCGGGCACCGCGTAGGCGACCAGCCGGCGCTGCCCGGGCGCGTCCTCGCGGATCAGGACCACGGCCTGGGCGACGCCGGGCTGGTCCAGCAGCGCGGCTTCGATCTCGCCCAGCTCGATGCGCAGTCCGCGCAGCTTGACCTGATGGTCTAGACGGCCCAGATAGTCCAGCGCGCCGTCCTCGCGGCGGACGACGCGGTCGCCGGTGCGGTACAGCCGTTGTCCGGCGGCGAAGGGGTGGGCGACGAAGCGCTCGGCAGTCAGCGCCGGACGGCGCAGATAGCCGCGGGCCAGGCCGACGCCGCCCAGGTACAGCTCGCCGGGGATGCCGGGCGGCAAGGGCCGCAGCATGGCGTCGAGCACGAAGAGCTGGGTGTTCCAGATCGGATGGCCGATGGGCACCGAGCGGCTGTCGCGCACCGGATCGCAAGTCCAGGCGGTGACGTCGACAGCGGCTTCGGTGGGGCCGTAGAGATTATGCAGCGGGCAGGGCAGCGTCTGGGCGGCGCGGGCCAGCAGCGGCGCGGGCAAGGCTTCGCCGCTGCACAGCACGCGGCGCAGGCTGGCGCAGCCGGCGCTGGC
Source organism: Chromobacterium sp. FG22 (assembly GCF_057809415.1). Lineage (NCBI taxonomy): Bacteria > Pseudomonadati > Pseudomonadota > Betaproteobacteria > Neisseriales > Chromobacteriaceae > Chromobacterium > Chromobacterium sp. FG22. The sequence continues at coordinate 5,682 of NZ_JBMDJX010000042.1, forward strand.
GGGCTCCTGCAGGAAGGCGTCCAGCATGGACGGGACGAAATGCAGGGTGGTGACGCCGCGGCGGCGGATCAGCTCGGCCAGATAGACGGGGTCGCGATGGCCGTCGGGCCGGGCCAGCAGCAGCGAGGCGCCGGCGATCAGCGGCCAGAAGAACTCCCAGACCGAGACGTCGAAGCTGGATGGGGTTTTTTGCAGCACCACGTCGTCGGCGGCCAGCGGGTAGGTGTGCTGCATCCACAACAGGCGGTTGACGATGGCGCGGTGGCTGTTGACGGCGCCCTTGGGGCGGCCGGTGGAGCCGGAGGTGTAGATGACGTAGGCCGGATGCCTGTCGTCGCCGGGGAGCTCCAGCGGCGCATCGGACAGGGTCTCGAGCGCATCGTCGATCTGGTCCAGGCATAAGGCGTGTTCGACCGGCAGGCCGGTCAGCAGCCCGGAGCGAGACAGGACCACGGCGGGCTGGGCGTCGGCCAGCATGAAGGCGATGCGTTCGGGCGGGTAGTCGAGATCGAGCGGCAGATAAGCGCCGCCGGCCTTGAGCACGGCGAGCAGGGCCACGACCAGATCGATGGAGCGGGGCAGCGCGACGGCGACCAGGGTCTCGGGGCCGACGCCGTCGGCGCGCAGGCGGCGGGCGAGGCGGTTGGCGCGCTGGTGCAGCTGGCGGTAGCTGAGGGCGGCCTCGTTGAAGCGCAGCGCCTCGGCGTCGGGGCTGAGCGCGGCCTGACGTTCCAGCAACTGGGTCAGGGTGGCGGCGGGCAGCGGGGCGTCGGTGCGGTTCCAGGCGACGAGCGCGTCTTGTTGGGCCGGCGTGGCCGGCGGGATGCGGGCGAGCGGCAGCTCGGGCTGTTCGGCGATCAGGCGCAGCAGTTCCAGCAACTGCCGGGCGATGCCGTCGACGGCGTCGGCGGAGAAGAGGTCGGGCCGGTAGCCGAAGCGCAGCTCGAGTTCGGGTCCGGGAACGGCGCACAGGTTGAGCGGGTAGTGCGAGGTGTCCACGCCCTGGCCGCCCAGATAGCCGATGGACAGCGCGTCGTCCACGCGGCGATCGTCATCGGCGATCGGATAGTTTTCAAAGACCAGCAGGGTGTCGAACAAATCGCCAAGGCCGGCCGCCTGTTGGATCTCGGCGAGGCTGAGGTGCTGATGCTCGATCAGCGCGGCCTGCTGGGCTTGCAGGCGTTGCAGCAGGGCGGTCAGGGTTTCCTCGGGCTGCAGCCGCAGGCGTAGCGGGACGGTGTTGATCAGCAGGCCGACCATGCGCTCGACGCCGGGCAGCTCCGGCGGGCGTCCGGAGACGGTGACGCCGAAGACGACGTCGTCTGAGGCGGAGAGGCGGGCGAGCAGAATGGCCCAGGCGGCTTGCAACAAGGTGTTGAGGGTGAGGCCTTGCCGGCGGGCCAGCCGTTCCAGCGCGGCGTAGACCGCCGGGTCCGCCGTCACATTGTGGTTGCGCGGCAGCTGCCGGCTTTGGGACGCGTTGGGCGCCAGGCGCGCCGGCTGCTCCAGCCCGGCCAGATGCTTGATCCATTGGCGCTTGGCGGCGTCGCGGTCGCGGGTGTGCAGCCAGGCCAGGTAATCGCGGTAGGGAATGGCGGGCGGCAGCGCGTCGCCGCGGTAGAGGGCGAACAGTTCGCGCAGCAGCACCGGCACCGACCAGCCGTCGAACAGCAGGTGGTGGAAGCTCCACAGCAGCTGGTGGCGCTCCGCGTCCAGCTTGACCAAGGTAAAGCGCAGCAGCGGCGCGCGCGCCGGGTCCACGCCGGCGGCGTAGTCGTCCGCGCGCAGCCGTTCCAGGGCGCGCTGCTGTTCATCGGCCTGATGCGCGGACAGGTCCAGCTCGCGCCAGGGCGTCTCCACGCGCTCCAGCACGATTTGCGCCGGCTGCTCCAGCCCGTCCGCGGAGAAGGCGGCGCGTAGATGGTGATGGCGTTGCAGCAAGCCTTCGGCGGCCGCCCGCAGCTTGTCCGCGTCCAGCGGGCCATCCAGCTGGAAGCCCATCTGTATCAGGTAGACGTCGCTTTGACCTTCGTCGTACAACAGATGGAACAGCAGGCCCCGCTGCAGCGGCGACAAGGGCAGCACCGCGCTGACCGCCGGATAGCGGGCGCGGATGCTTTCCAGGTCCGCGGCGCTGGGCGGCGGCAATTCGCCCGCCGCCGCGTCGGCGTCCACCGGGCGGACCCGGAGCGCCAGACGCTCGATGCAGGGGTGGTCGAACACGTCCTGCGGGCTGAATTGCAGGCCGTGGGCGCGGGCGCGGCTGACCAGCAGAATGGCGCTGATGCTGTCGCCGCCCAGATCGAAGAAACCCTGGCCCAGACCCACCCTGGACAGCCCCAGCACTTCCGCGTACAGCTTGGCCAGCGTTTTCTCCAGCCAGTCCCGCGCCTCGCCGGCGTCGGCGTTTTCGAAATCCGGCGCGGGCAGCGCCTGTTTGTCCACCTTGCCGTTGGGGGTCAGCGGCAGGCGCTCCAGCGGCACCACCGCCGCCGGCACCATGTAATCCGGCAGTTGCTCGGCCAGCGCCGCGCGCAAGGCCGCGCCGTCGGCTTGCAGGCCGGTGCGGGACACGACGTAGGCGATCAGCTGCTTGATGCCGGGCAGGTCTTCGCGCAGGCGGACCACGGCCTGGCTCACGCCGGCTTGCTGGGTCAGCAGGTGTTCGATCTCGCCGGGCTCGATGCGGTAGCCGCGCAGCTTGAGCTGTTCGTCCGTCCGTCCCAGGTAGTCCAGAGCGCCGTCGGCGCGCAGCCGCGCCAGGTCGCCGCTGCGGTACAAGCGGCTGCCGGCGGGGCCGAAGGGATTGGCGACGAAGCGCTCGGCGCTCAGCGACGGCCGGCCCAGATAGCCGCGGGCCAGCCCGTCGCCGGCGAGATACAGCTCGCCCTCGACGCCCGGCGGCAGAGGCCGCAGGGCGTCGTCCAGCACGTAAGCCTGGACGCCGGGCAGCGGCGCGCCGATGTCGGCGGGCGCCTCGTCCCGCATCTGGCCGCTCATCGTCGCGCACACGGTGGCCTCGGTGGGGCCGTAGGCGTTAAGCATGGTCCGGCCGGCGGACCAGCGCCGCACCTGGGCCGCCGGGCAGGCCTCGCCGGCGACGATCAGGCCGCAATCCTGCGGGATGCCGCCGTCCGGCATGAGGGCCAGCGCGCTGGGAGGCAGGGTCAGATGGCTGATTTTCTGGCGGGCGAGCAAGTCCGCCAGCGCCGCGCCCGGCGTCAATTCCGCCGCCGGCGCGGTGACCAGACAGGCGCCGGAGAGCAAGGTCATGGCGACTTCTGAGAAGGCCGCGTCGAAACTGGAAGACGCGAATTGCAGCACGCGGGCGCCGGCGGCGATGCCGAAGCGGCGGCTCTGCGCGCGCGCCAGCGCGCCTATGCCGCGGTGAGTCACCGCCACGCCCTTGGGCTGGCCGGTGGAGCCCGAGGTGTAGATCAGGTACGCCAGCTGGTCCGGGAAATCGTGAAGCGGAAGCGCCTGATCCGGCTGCGCCTGCCATGTGGGCTGCTCGGTATCCAGTTCCACCACCCGCGCCCAGTGGACCGGCAGTTGCTCGGTCAGCGCGGCCCGCGTCAGCAGCGCGGCCGGCATGGCGTCGTTGAGAATATAGGCCAGCCTTTCCCGCGGGTAATCGGGGTCCAGCGGCAGATAAGCGCCGCCGGCCTTGAAAATGGCCAGCATGGCGATGATTTGTTCGGGCGAGCGGTCCAGGCACAGCCCCACCGGCGTTTCGCGGTCTATGCCCAGCTCCCGCAGATAATGGGCCAGACGGTTGGCCTGGTCGTCCAGCTCGCGGTAGCTGAGCGCGCGCGCGCCGTGTCGCAGCGCGATGGCGTCGGGATGGTCCGCCGCGCTTCGGGCGAACAGGGCGGCGAAGGTTTCTGCCGGGGCGGCCGCGGCGTGCGGATTGCGGGAGGGGAAAACGGCGTTGTCGTTCATATCGCACCTTGAATGGCTTGCGGAACAGGGCGTGAGGCCGCAACCTTCCGCGCATGCGCGGCCGGCCGGCGTTTTTTTCGGTGTGGAGCGGGATGGCGGGTAGGAGGCGCGGCGAACGCGCCGCCGCGAGATGGCGAGAGCGGCGCCGCGCTTTGTTCTGAAAGCGGGCGCGTCCCGGCATGGCCCCCTTGAGCCGGGGCGGGAATCAGCCGGTGGAGAGCAAGGCGTCCTGAGCGCGGGCCAGACTGGCGGGCCGCATGTCTATCCAGTTTTGTTCGATATGGTCCAGACAGGACTGGCGGTCGGAGGGGCCGAAACAGGCTTGCCAACCCTCCGGAACCGGAGCGAACTCGGGCCAGAGCGAGTACTGGCCCTCATCGTTGACCAGGGCGAAAAAAACGCCTTCCTTATTGTCGAACGGGTTCGCCATGACACTTCTCCCTGTGGCTGTCTCATGAGGTTTGTCTGCGTCAATGCGCAGAAATATCTGAACAGCATATCAATGCAAAATGAATATGTCATTAAATAAATATGGTTTTATCGCAATAAATGGACTATGGCGAGGCGGAGCGGGGCAGGGAGAAAAACGTCGAGGGGGCGGAATGCGCGTACGGCGCGAGGGGTTCGATGCGGCGCTCATCGCGCAAGCTGCCACGGCGCGCAGCGGATCCGCCGCCGCCCTCGGCCGGGAGCGCCGGCGGCTAGCCGGCCATGCGCTTCATCACGCGTTCGATTTCATCTTGCAGCCGGATGACGTCTATGGGCTTGGTCATGAAGCCGTCCATGCCGGCGGCCATGGCCGCCTCGCGGTCCTCCTGAAACGCTCCGGCGGTCAAGGCGATAATGGGCGTGGCGCGCTTGTCGCTGTCGGGGTCCACCTGACGGATGAACTTGCAGGCGGTGATGCCGTCCATCACCGGCATCTGAATGTCCATCAAGATGAGGTCGATGTCGTGGTGCTGCCACGCGTTGATGACCTCTTTGCCATTGGACGCGGTATAGATGCGGTGCCCGTATTTTTTGAGCAGGATGGTGACGATGTCCAGATTGATCGCATCGTCATCGGCCACCAGGATGTTCAGGGGGGACGGCGGCTTGGGCATGAGCTCCGTCGCCGCCGGCTCCAGGCAGGACAGGGCGTCCGGCGGCGCCGGGCGCAAGGGGAGGTAAACCTGAAAGATGGAGCCTTTGTCCGGGGTGCTTTGCACCTCGATCCGCCCGCCCATTTTCTGGGCCAGCTGCAAGGCGATGGTGGTGCCCAGGCCGGTGCCGCCAAAGCGGCGGGTGGTGGAGGCGTCCGCCTGGGAAAAGGGTTCGAACAATTTGGCCAGGGTGTCCTTGCTCATGCCGATGCCGCTGTCGCGGATCAGGATGACCACGTTTTCTCCCGCGGACAGCACCGTCAGCCAAACCCCGCCCTGAGCGGTGAATTTGATGGCGTTGCCAACCAGGTTCATCAAGATTTGCCGCACCCGGAAAGCGTCGCCGATAAAGGCCTGCTGGATAATGGCCGGGTATTTCAGCTGCAAGCTGATGCCTTTTTTGCTGGCGCTCAGCCGCAGGATGTCGATCACGTGCTCCGCCACCTCGCGCAATGAAAAGGGCGCCTCCTCCAGCTCCAGGGCGTTTTGTTCGAGCTTCGCGGTGTCGAGGACATCGTTGAGCAGGCCCAGCAAGCTTTTGGCGGAGTGGTTGACGGTTTTCAGCATGCTTTTTTGCTGAGCGTCCAGCTCGGTGTCTTGCAGCAAATCGGTGTAGCCGATGATGGCGTTCATCGGCGTCCTGATCTCATGGCTCATATTGGCCAGGAAAGCGCTTTTGGATTTGACCGCCGACAGCGCGCGATTCTTGGCCTCGATCAAGGCGAACTCCGCCGCCTTTTTCTCCGAAATATCCAGAATCACCCCGTCAATCAACAGCGGCGCGCCGGCGTCGTCGTAGACGCCGCGAGCGCTCTCCAACACCCAGCGCTCCTCCTCGTTCAGGCATAGCAGACGATATTCGAGAACATAGAGCTGCCGCTGCTCCAGGGCGGTACGGATGGTTTCGCGCACCCTGTCCCGGTCCTCCGGATGGATGATGTCCAGCAGCTGGATGCGGCCGTCCAGAAAGGATTTGGCCGGCCAGCCGCAGAGCTTCTCGATGTCCTCGCTGATGAAGATGGTCTTCCAGGGCTCCAGGCAGTGGCTGCGAAAGGCGACGCCGGGAATGTTGTCTATCAGGGTGCGGAACTGCTTTTCACGGTCCTCCAGCTCTTGCTGGATGCGGTAGCGTTCGCTGATGTCGCCGATGAAACCGACGTAGATCACCTGATCGGGCAGCAACACCTTGCCTATCGATAGCCGGATGGGAAACTGGACGCCGTCTTTTCTGAGCGCCATCTCCTCGCGCTCCCTGCCGATCAGCTTCGCAATCTGAGTCTGCTTGTAGTCGGAGAGGAAACGGTCATGCTCGGAGTGATGCGGCTCCGGCATCAATAGCTTGATGTTCTTGCCCAGCAACTCGTCGACCTTCCAGCCAAACAAGCGCTCCACCGCCGGGTTGGCCGTCAAGATGCGGCCTTTTTCATCAATGGTGATGATGCCGTCCAGCGAGGTGTTGAAGGTGGCTTGCAGCTTCAATTCATTGCTTTGCGTTCTGAGGTACAAGGGACGGTAACGCAGCAACACATTGCCGACGAAGACCATATTGCCGAGCAGGAGCACCGTGATGGCGATGGCGACGGCCAGGCCGGCGTTGTTGTCCAAGGCGTTGCGGAACGCCGGGTCCGGCGTGCCGATGAAGCGGGCGGCTTCCATGCCGAAATAATGCATGCCGGCAATGGCCACCCCCATCACCGCGCCGCTGAGCAGCGTCATCCACCCCTTGCCGATTTTTTTATTGTCCAGGCCAAAGCGTATCCACAGCGACAAGGTGCTCAGCAAAACGGCGAGCAGGATGGAAACGGAGAACCACAGCGGGTCGTAACGCAGCAGCGGCGTCATCCGCATGGCCGCCATGCCGGAATAATGCATGGTGCCGATGCCGCTCCCCACCAGCACTCCGCTGATCAGCAACTGCCTGCCGTCGATCTTGGGCTGAGACAGCAAGTGCAAGGCAATCAGCGAGGCGGCGACGGCGGGAAGCATGGACAAGAGAGTGGGCAGCAGCGCGTATTGGACCGTGCTGCAAACGCTGAAAGCCAGCATGCCGACAAAGTGCATGGCCCAGATGCCGCCGCCCATGGCGCAAGAACCGGTGGCGAGGGCGACCCGGCGCAGCCAGCGATCGCTGGCCTCGCGGGCCAGGCCGGCGATCTGCAGCGCCAGACAAGAGGTGAAAACGGCGACCAGCAAGGACAGCGCCACCAGCCACAGATTGTATTGGGTCGGTAGAAATAAATAGGACTGGTAAGCGTCAATGAAAAACGAACTGAGCATGGACTCCCCATTTTCAATGGTTTCTTTACGCTATGCCAACTCAAGCGCCGGGACTCCTCTCAGGTATAGACAATGGCGGCCGCGTCGGCGGGCTTGGGCAAACGGCGTCTGTCGTAGCGCTCATGCGCCGTATCTGCCGGCCTGCGGAAGAAGGAGGGCGGGAGCAACCGCGTGCCCCCAGCAGCATCGGCAGGTACGCCGCGCATGTGGCCAGGCGCTCATGCCGCGGTGAAGGGGCGGGCCGGTCGATGGCCCGCAGGCGGGCGGAAGCCGTCAATTACCGCCGGGTTTGTTGACGCATTCAATCAGCCAAAAGGCTTTCCATAAACCATATCCTATTGAATTTACAAACTTAATGGAATATCCGCTGACAGTGGCCTATGCTTTCCTGATCAGTCTCTAGCGCCCCGCCGACGCGTTGACTCCTTTTCAAGAAAGGGAGCTCTGATGGTTACCGAACTTGCGCTCGTGGATTTGTTCCGCCCCTATCTGCTCAAGGGCGAGAACACGGATTGGCATGCCGTGCTGTCCGTCCTGTATGTCGAGAGTTTCGAGACGGCGTTTGGCGTGGAAGGCACGGTCATCCGCGGCGTGGCGCGCTTCTCCGGCGATGTCGAGATTAGCTTCGACCCGTCCAGCGGCACGCTGCGCGCAGAGGCGTCCAATACCGAAGGGCACCCGCGCAGCCAGCCCGGCCGGCGCGACCCCTGGTTCGACATCACCGACACCCACGTCGAGTTCGCCCTGTCGGTGCCGCGCGCGGCGGGCGCCATCATCGCCAACGGCGTGGGCGGCATTCCCGGCGGCGACGCGGGTTTCGCGCCGGTGCGCGCCGTGCTCAACGCCTGGGACCCGATTCCCGGCGACGCGCCGCCCTCGGATTATCCCGGCACCGGCTTCACGCTGGACCTGGTACTGGCCGGCATCGTGCTGCGGCCTCCCTTCCTCAAGCCGGCCAAGATGGAGAGCGACGGCCTGCTGGTGCCGGACGCCTCGCGCAGCGATGTCTTCTTCACCCTGCCCAAGATCAAGCTGCGCCTGTCGCAAGGCAGCGACGCCGCCGCGGCGCTGAACGTGTCCATCGCCTCGCTGGGCGTCACCGGCATAGACGATCCCGGCGACATCGGCGCCGCGCAGCTGATCACGATGACGCCGCCCTATGCCTTCGTCGGCGACGGGCAGGTGGTGGGCTTCGGATTCCGCTCCGCCACGCTGGACCTGGCCGACGGCTACACGCCGCCGGAGGTGCTGGACCAGTTTGGCTTCGACGAGAGCTGGACCGGGCTTTATCTGCCGGAGATCCGCCTGTTCGTAGCCCCCAACGGCATGCAGGACTTCGCCGTGGACGCCGGGGTGCGCAACTTCCTGATCGGCTTCGGCCAATCCAGCGGCGTGACCGGCGATTTCGAGCTGATGGTGATCAACCAGGGCGCAGGCCAGCTCAATGTGTCGGCGCGCTTTTTCACGCCGGACGGCGCCGCCATCGGCATCCGCCGCACCGGCGAGCACACCGCCGAGGCGTCCTTGCCCGCGCGCACGCGCATGGTGATCGACATCACGGGGGGCCGCGCGCCCTATGTCGGGCAGGCGAGCTTCGGCGGCGGCGCGCATAACGGCCTGGTGCACGACATCGATCTGTCCGGCGCCGCCGACATGAGCATAGGCGTCACCGCCACCGACGCGTCCAATCCGCAGAAAAGCGCCACCCTCACCATCACCGCGCGGCGGGAGCAGGCCGCGCAGAGCCTGCCCGCGCCCGGCGCCGCGCCCGGCCAGCCGGCCACGGTGCGCACCACCTCCATCACGCTGGAAGGGCAGCCGCAGACCACGCCCGAGCTGCTGCTCGTCCGTCAGGACGCGAGCTCCGTCACCGTCAGCCTCAACCCGGCCAATCCGGCCACGGCCTGGACCGTGGACGGCGCGGCGCAGAGCCCCGGCGCCACGGTGACGATCCCGGTGTCCGCCGGGCAAACCCGGGCGATACGCGCGGAGCTGAGCAGCGGCTCCGTGACCGGCATTACCTGCTACTACCGCTTCGATCACCCCAATGACAGCGATCCGGCCGACTACGCGCTGATCCCCGACAACACCAACAGCTCGCCGGCGGTGGACCCGAGCGGCAGCGCCGTCTGGACGCCGCCGGCGACGCCGTTCATGCAGCAGTACCGCGCGGCGCTCAAACGCATTTCCGCCGCCGCGCTGACGCTGACCGGCGTGGCCAGCTTCGAAGGCAATGTGGCCAAGGCCAAGTACAACTACCTGCTCTCGCGCCGCCGCGCGCGGGCGCTGCAGCAGATCCTGAGCGCGGAAGCGGCCAATCCGGACGCCAATCTGCGCATCCCCAGCTTTACGCTGACGCTGGACCCGCCCGACATCGGCGCGGCGGAGCCGCCGCCGGCCTGGACCGCGGACTGGCAGACGCATTCCGGCGCGCGCAATCTGTGGTGGAAGGCGAGCATCGGCGGCTTCGGGCCCATCGCCTTGCCGGGCACCGTCACCCAGGGCGACGCCACGCGGCCGGCGGCCCCGCCGCCGCCGCCGCCCACCATCCCCACGCGGGATCCCGCGCCCGCCACGCCGCCGCCGCCGGACTGGTTCCGCTCCGCCGCGCTCAAGGTGCGCATCGTGCGCGATCAGTTCGTCGCCATTGAATTGAGCGGGTCGATCGACTTTGAAACCGCGGCCGAACAGCGGCTGCGCAACGGCGGCGTCGCCCAGGGCGACATCCCCACCTTCCAGGGCCTGGGCAGCCAGAACCCGTCGGACGGCATCGTCAATTACCAGATCCTCTACCAGCGCGATCCGGCCAGCCAGACCGACGAGGTCAAGCTCTACCTGGGCGCCGATCCCAACGACCGCGACGGCCTGGTGATGACGGGGCAGCTGGCCGGCCAGCCGCTGCAAGCCCCCAGCACCGGCCGCAACGTGCTGGGCATGACCACGGTGTTCACGCCGCTGCTGGCCGCCACCGCGCCCGCCAATCCGGCCGACGGCGACGTCGGCGCCCTGGTGTTGACCGGGGCCGCGCTCGCGCTGCCCATCACGCTGGCGGAGCTGGGCCTGTTCAATGTGGAGCGCGTGGTGTTGTACGGCGGCGAGTTGCATGTGACGACGCGAGCGGGGCAGTGGGTTTCTACGCTGCTGTTCGACGTGGAAACGGCGGTGTCGGCCAATGTCTCCATCGGCGGCTTCCAGCTGCTGGAGATTCCGCGCAACAAGCCGCTGGCGGTGCGCTACAAGGCGATAGGCCTGCAGATGGGCTATCCGCCGGGCTCGGCCAACCGCTTCCAGCTGCGGCCGATGTTCGATTCGTCCAAGGGTTATTCCATCGACCTGTCGGGGCCGGGCGCGGTGCGCGTGCCGGACCCGCTGGGCCAGATCATCCAGGTGTTGGGCGCGCGCATCGCGCGGACCAATCCGCTGACCTTCGAAGTGGATCTCGGTTTCGCGGTCAACCTGGGCGTGATCACCATAGAACGCGCGCGGGTGCGCATTCCCGTGGACCCGGCGGGTCCGCCGGAGTTGACCGCCTTCGCCGCCAGCCTGAAGGTGCCGGGCACCATAGAAGGGCGCGGCTATATGGAGATCAACGCCAACCCGTTCGAGATCAAGGGGCAGATCGACGTATCGCTGGTGCCCATCAAGCTGCGGCTGGCGGCGGGCATCGCGGTGTCCGACATCCCGGCGGCCCTGGGCGGGCCGGCCACGGCGGTGGCGATCTCGCTGGAACTGGAGCTGCCGGTGGCGATACCGCTGGCGCAGTCCGGCTTCGGCATTTACGGCTTCCTCGGCCTGTTCGCCATGCACTACACCCGCAACGAGGACGGCATCGCCTCGCTGACGCCCGCGCTCACCTGGCTCAAGGACCGGGCCCAGGGCAATCCGACCAACCTTCAGGCGTGGAAGCCGCAGATAGACCATTGGGCCTTCGGGGTGGGCGCCATCCTGGGCACGATGGAAGGCGGCATCATCTTCAACGTCAAGGGGATGGTCCTGCTGGAACTGCCGGGGCCGCGCCTGCTGCTGGTGGTCAAGGCCAATCTGCTGGCCAAGCTGCCGGACCTCAAGGACAAAACCGCCGAAGGTACCTTCCTGTGTGTGATCGATCTCGACTTCGGCCGCGGCACGCTGACCATCGGGCTGTCCATCGATTTCAAGATCACTCCCATCGTGCAGATCACCATCCCGATCGAGGCGTACTTCAACCTCAATCACGGCGGCGACTGGCACGTCTACCTGGGCACCTTCCCGGGCAGCGACAGCATGAACCGTCCGCTGCCGGGCCCCATCCACGCCAACATCCTCAAGGTGTTCGACGGCCAGGGCTATGTGATGGTGTCCGGGCACGGCATCCCGGCGTACAAGGGCTTGTCGGCGGTCTCGGGCGTGGGTTTGGCCGTGGGCCTGGAGGTGTCCATCACCTGGGGCAACACCTCGATCAACCTTTATCTGCGCGCCACCGCCGGTTTCAACGCGGTGCTCGGCTTCGACCCGTTCTACGTGGGCGGCCTGCTCTATGTCCGCGGGGACTTGCACCTGTTCATCATCAGCATCAGCGCGTCGGCGGATCTGACGGTGCAGATCGGCACCAAGTCCGACGGCTCGCAGATCTCGCGGATAGACGGCGAGATCTGCGGCGAGATCGATCTGTTCTTCTTCAGCATCAAGGGCTGCGTCGATTTCCACATCGGCGAGCAAAACCCCATCATCCCGGCCGCGCCCGAGCTGGTCCGGGCGGTGAGCCTGGTCAGCCGTTCGCCCGCGCTGGTGGTGGGCACCGGGGTGGACCGCGGCATTGATTCGAAAATCGGCGACGCGCTGCGCGGCGCGGCGCAGCCGGCCGCCAACAATCCGGCCTTGCCGGTGGTGCCCATAGACGCCATTCCGGTGATCACGATGTCGGCCACCCCGGTGGACGACGCGCTGACGATTCTGGGCCAGACGCCGGGCGGATCGCCCGGCGCGCCGGCCGACGGCTTCGTCAAGCGCGGCGACTACGCCTACCGCTACGACGTGACCGCCGTGGAGCTGACGCGCGCCGACGGCGGCGTCGCGGTCGGCCCGGGGCCGACGCCGTCGACCTGGTGGACGCTGAACGATCCCACCGAAGGCAATCTCGTCGCCAATCTGTCCCTGCTGAACTGGGTGCCCAATCCCACGCCCAAGGCGCTGGAGCGCAGCCAGTTCCTGGAAGAAAACATCACCGAACGCTGGGGCACCGTCTGCCACGACGCCGCGCCCGCCGCCGCCGTGCTCTGGACCTTCGAGCACGAACCCAGCGGCCCGTCGGAAACCGGCTGGCAGGTGGACGGCATCGCCTGGCCGGACCCGGACAAGACCAAGCGCTCGGAAGCGCCGGACCTGGAGCTGGAGGTGAGCGAACGCTGGCGCACCGGCCAGCGCCAGCTGGACCGCCAGCGCGGCATCGTGCCGGCCGTCATCGCGGGCACGCAAGTGCCGTGCCGCCAGAAGCCCGGACTGCCGTCCTCCACCGTGCCCGCAGGCGCCGCCGCGCCGCTTAATCTGTCGGGTTTCGCCAGCCGTCTCGCCGTCGGGCGCGCGGTGCTGGAAGCCGCCACCGCGCCGTCCATCGCGCTGCGCCGGACCGACCGCATCGACGTCGCCCCGGTCGCGTTTGCCGACACCGTGCGCCAGCTGGCGAGCAGCACCGTCATCAACCGCGCGGCGCTGACGCAGATCAGCGCCGGTCTGGCCACGCTGGCGCCGTCGGCCGCCGCGCCGGGCGCCGCCACCGTGCCGCCGCGCCGCTGCGACAGCCGTCTGCTGGCGTCTCCGCTGTACGACATCGGCCTGCCGGTGGTGTTCGGCGACAAGCGCCGCGCGGGCGAGGTGGTCGCGCAACTGGAGCAGGCCGGCTTCAAGCAAGGCCCGCTGGACGATGTGATCGTGGTGAGCTGCGGCGCCATCGTCGACGGCCGCATCCTGCTGCTGGCCCGGCGCGAACTGCCGCCCAACCCCACGCCGGCGCGCGGCCTGGTGCTGCGCCTGCTGGACGTGAACGGCGCCGAGATCGGCCGCCGCGTGGTGAGCAACGCCGACGCGCTTGGCCTGCTCGGCCTGCCGCCGCGCTGGACGGACGCCAACGGGCCGTGGGTGGACCCGGTGTCCCACGTGGTGCTGCAATCCCAGCTGATGCAGGCGCAGGGCTATGTGCCGTATCTGATCCACCTGGACAAGGCGGAGAAGCTGGACCGCATCGAGATCGGCGTGCCGCACGCGAAGGACCCGGCCGCGGCCAAGAAACGCGAGGTGAGCGGGCGGCCGTACTACGTGGCCGCGCTGGAGTTCACCCGTTGGGCCGAGGCCGCGCGCGAAGACTGGGATCAACGCCAGACCCAGCGCAACCGCGGCGTGCTGGAGCAATTGCTGGGCGCCGCCAGCGGCGACGTGGCCTTGCTGGCGCCGGACGAGCTGTACCACCTTCGCACCACGGTCCATATCCGCGCCCGCGACAAAGCCGGCAACGAAACCGACGGCGGCGCGCAGACGCAGGACTTCTGGTTCCGCACCGACGCCAACAGCCCCAAATCGCTGGAACCGTGGATGCTGTGCACGCTGCCGGCCGCCGGGGAAGCGCATTATTTTGGCGAGGAGCACGTGCGCCTGGTGTTCGGGACCAACGATGTGGACAAATTGTGGGGGGCCTACGGCAAGGAATTGCGCGTGCGCCTGAAGGCCGCCTCGTTCGCCCAGGTGAACGTGCCGGGCATCGAGCATCCTGTGCCCATCGTCCATCCCGCCGGGGGCGGCGCCGGCATCCAGCCCAAGCTGGGCGATGTGAAGGCGAGCGTGATGTCGCCGTTCGAAGGCGCGCTGGTGGACAAGCTGGCAGAGTTCGGGCCGTGCATCCCGGTGGATGTCGACCGCTCGCGCCACAGCGAGCTGACCCTCCCGATCCCGCTCGAACCCTACACCGACTACGTGCTGGACATCGAAGCCGTGCCCATGGGCGCGCCCAAGAACGCCGTGGGCGAGCGCGTGCTGCGGCGGCATTTCTCAACCGGCGCCTTCGGCACCTTCGACGCGTTCGCCACCGCCTTCCAGGGCGTGCTGACCGAGCACCGTTACGCGCCGACGGGGGCCATGCAGGGCATTTTCGCCACCGCCGCCTTCGCCAGCCGGGACCCGCAGGGACCGGAGCTGGATCAGGCGATGATGGCCGCCGGGCTGGAGCCGATGCCGGTGCCCAAGGACCCGCGCGTCGTCGTGTTCTGGGAACAGGCCAACCCCGCGGCCACGCCGCAGCCGGTGGCGGTGATGATAGACGCCCCCGAGCCCATGCGCCGCACCCGCCCGCTGCCCAGCGAGGAGCCCAGCGGCGACACGCCGCCCAGCAAACGCTGGCAGATGACCGAGCAAGTCTGGCTGGATCTGACCCCGGCGGCCGGCAATGCGGCCGGCGTGAGCCAGACGCTGTGGGCGCCGGGCAATCAGCGCGCGCTGATCCGCCTGAGCGCGGGCGCGCGCGGTCAGCGGCTGCGCCTGGCGCTGGAGCGCAAGGTCTTCAAGGCGGCTTATCTCGATGGCGCGGGCGCCGCGCCCACCGATTTTGTGATCGTCGACGAACCGCTGGCGCATGCGCCGTGGGAAGAGTTCTGAGGAGCCCCGAGATGGCGACCCGTATCTACGACCCCGCGATCCTGAACGCGCAAGGCGCCCTGGTGGATTTCACCGCCCTCCTGCGCCAGCGCGGCGGAGTCAACCCCAATATCGGCGCGGCGACCATGGTGCCGCCCAAACGGCGCGCGCTGCTGCTGCGCTGGCAGACCAGCCCCGCGGCCGGGCTGCCCAGCGAGCCCTTCAAGGTTTGGCGCCGTCCGGCCACGCCGCTGGGCCAGCCGCATCCGGTGGGCTATGAAGAACTGGCCTTGCCGCCGCTGTTCCGCATCATTCAGTTCGACGCGCCGCTGGCTTCGGCGCGGCTGACCGTGCATTCCAGCGCCGGCGGCATGCTCAGCGTGGCCGTGCTGGCCGGACCGCCGGTGCTGGAGGCCATCGTGGCCGTGCAGTCCCGCACCCTGGCCGCGGGCGGCAGCGACACCCTGGAGTTTCAGGCGCCGCTGATCACCGGGCTGATGCTGGTCAACGTCTCCAGCTACGACGCGCCCACCGGGCTCAACGCCGACGAACTGGAAAAAGTGGAAGGCTGGCAGCTGGTGGAAACGGTGGGGCTGCCGGTGGCGGAGGCGGACTGGGCGGGGCTGGGCCAGCGCCACGGCGTCAAACAGGGCAGGGTGGGCGCGGAAATGCCGGCGCCGGACGCGGCGGTGGACCGCTACCAGCGCGGCGTCAATCCGCTGGGCTGGTGGCCGGCGTTTCCGGACGCTGCGCCGGCGCCGATGTGGCAATTGCCGGACCCGGCCAAGCTGGTGGACGAGAGCGCCATCGAACTGCTGCCCATGCTGCATGACGTGGCCTCGCTGCCGCCCAATCAGCAGGCGGCCAAACGCTTCACCTTCACCATCGATCCGCCGCAGAACCCGGCCGGCGAAACCATGCCCGCCACGGACCCGGGCAAGGCCGATCTGTCGCCGGTGGGACTGTTGGCGATGGCGGCGTCGACCGATCCGTTGCTGGCCGTGACGCTGGGCTACGGCACCGGCTACGCGGACGAGGACATTCCGCCCATCAACTTCGCCAGCAGCCAGCTGTTCGGCGACGCCAGCCGCAGCGATTGGGACTGGCTGATCACCGGCCTGTGGGACAAGGGGCTGGACGGGGCGTCGGGGCCGGTGGAGTTCGCCGCGCTGGTGCCGCGTCCGGGCCTTGCCTTGCCCGCGCCCACGCCGGCGGATTTCGCGGTGGACTTCCAGGCCAATCTGCGGCCGTCTCAGGCGGACCGGGACTGGCTGGCGTCGATCCGGGCGAGCTGGGAGCGCTTTCCCTTGAACCAGCTGAGCGCGGTGGCCAGCTACGCCGCGGCGCGGCGCCGCAACGGCGCGCCCGGCGCGGCCGAGGCGCTGCTGCAAAAGCACGCGCAGGCCGGCGGCCATCGCCCCATCGGCAGCGCGCGCAACGACCGCGACCCGGAGCCGACGCGCCAGAGCGCCACCGACGGCGCGCTCGCCGTCCCCAATGATCCGGGCAGCGTGGCCATGACGTATGCGGCGGCCACCCAGAATATTTTCGGCATCTGGAGCCCCTGGGCGGCGGCGGCCATTACCGTGGGCCAGCCGGACCTCTCGCCGGTGCAGTTCCTGTCCGCCGATCTGCGCGCGACGGACCCGGGCAGCGGCAGCGTCTGCGCGGCGTCCCTGGTGTGCGAGATATCGGTGGACTGGCGCGTGCGCACCCCGTCGCGCATCGATCTGCGCGGCCGCCTGTTCGCCGCGGCCACGCGCAGCAGCGCTCCGCCGGCCGCGCCCGCGCCGGCGGGGCTGCAAAAATCGCTGGGCGGCGCGGCGGCGGCCATGCAGCTGACTTTCGCCGGCGACGCGCCCGCGCTGGCCGGCGGCACGGTGGACGCGCTGGACGCGGAAGGCGCGGCGGTGGTGACGCCCGGCCACGCCGCGCAGGGCAGCAGCCGGCGTTACCGGCTGACGATTCCAGGCTTCTCGCTGGACTTCGGCGCCACGCCGCATATCGGCCTGGTGCTGGAGGCGCGCGCGGTGGAGGCCATCGCGCCGCACCGCAGCGGCCCCTGGCCGCCTACGCCGCGCCTGGCTTACGCCTCCGATCCGCGCGCGCGGCCCACCGTCGTGGACATCGTCCAGCTCGCCAGCCTGCCGGACGCCGCCGGCGAATGCCACGCGCACCTGAGCTGGGCGGCCGTGGCCGGCGCCGTGGGCTACGCGGTGTACGAAAGCACCGAAACCCGCATCCTCAGCAGCCACCCCGGGCAGCCGGAACCAACGCCGGAACGCACGCTCAGCCAGCGGCTGAGCACGATCAAGCAGGCGTTCAAGGCCAACCCCATCCGCCGGGACTTCATCCGCCGCAACGCCGAACTGATCACCGTCACCGCCGCCGACGTGACGATGCCGCGCGGCTCGCGCGACATCCACGTCTACACCGTGCTGCCCATGATGGCGGGCGGCCACGAAGCGGCCTGGCCCAGCGGGCCGAACGCGGATCAGGCGCTCATCGCCTACGCCGCGCCGCGGGTGGCCGAGCCCGCGCCGCCAACGATAGAAGTGCAGATGGTGTTCGACAAACCGCCCGCCGCGCCGGACTACCGGGCGCGCATCCGGGTGGGCACGCGCGGCGGCGCCGGCGCGCGGCCCAAGCGCATAGACCTGTACCGCGTGCGCGTGGACGACGCGGCGCGCGCGCTGGACAGCATGGGCCCGCCAATCGCCAGCGTCATGGCCAGCGGCGGCGGATGGACGGTGAGCGCGCCGGACGGCGGCGGCGACTGGATCGCCCGCCTGGCCGGCGAAGACCGCCCCAGCGGCTCATGGCGCAATGTCTGGTATCGCGCCGTGGCCTGGAGCGACGATGACGCGCTGCGCGGCGTGCTCAAGGGGCGCTCGCGGCCGTCGCCCGCGGTGTCGGTGCTGATCCCGCCGGCCGGGCCGCCGGACCTGTCCCCGCTGACGATGAGCTGGCCCGGCGGCGATCCGGCCGCGGTGCTGCTGCAGTTCAGCTCCAACGCGCCGGTGGCGGCCACGCCGGCCGGGCCGCACATGCTGTCGGTGGAAGCCGTCCTGGCCGGCGGCGCGGCCTTGTTGCGGCGGCAGACGGCGCTGGACAAACTGGGCCTGGCGCCGCCCGTCACCGGCACGGACGTCTGGCGCATAGACGGCGGCCCCACCCAATACCGGCTGCTGGTGCGCCGCGCCGCCATGGGCGACGCGGTGTCAGTGACGGTGCGGATGACGGACCCGCTGGGACGCGCGAGCGAGCGTACGCTGGCCATCCCGTCCGGCTCCATCGTCCCGCTGCCGCTGTTGTCGCCCATCGTCGGCGCGGCCCTGTCGCCATCCGGCAAGGCCTACACCTTTAGCAGCAACGCGCCGGACAGCGATGCGGGCGGGGTCTATCGTCTGCGCATAGAACTGACGCCCGAACCGTCGGTTCCGCCCATTACGCCGATACCGCCCATCCGGCCCTTGCCGACCATTCCGCCCCTCTCGCCGCGGCTGCCGCCCGGGCTGGGCGGCATAGGCGGCATAGGAATTCCGCCCATCATCATCGGCCCGCGTCCCGCGCCGTCCCAGTTCAAGCTGATCAACGGGGTCTATGTGTTCGAGGCGGAGCTGGGCTCGGTGCCCACCGTGTCCGGCAGGCCCGTCCTCGGCGCGTCGGGGCCGGCCGTGGCGCGGCAGGCCGCGCCGGCGCACGACCATTTCGCCATCGTCTCGGCGCTGGTCTTGCGCGGCGTCTTGGTTCGCATCATCACGCCCGACGGCCGCACGGTCGAACAACGGGCCCACGGATAAGGAGCGCGCCATGGTGACGGTTTTCACGTTGACGCCGGCGGGCGCCGCGCAGGCGCTCAAGGACCACGGACTGGACGCGCTGGGGCTGACCGCGCTGCGGCTGGGGCCCCGCTGGGGCGGGGCCAACCCCGCGTTTGACGGCGCGGCGCTCACGCTCGCCTTTGCCGGCGCGCCCAAAGCGCCATGGCGCGGCATTCTTGAATACCTGGACAGCCTGGCCGCGTTCCGCGCGGCGGACGGCGCGCCCCTGAGCGGGGCCGGCGCGGCGCTGCGTCTGCATCCGCAGGCGGCGGCGCGGCTGGAGACGCTGGCCGCCGGCCGTTACGCCGCGCCCGGGCAGCCCCAGGTGCGCGCCGTGCCGCATACCCTGATTGTCCGCGGCCTGACGGACAACGTCTCGCCGCACAGCTACGATCCGGGCGATGACCTGCCGGCCGGGGCCGCGGGCGCGGCGCTGAGTTTTCACGATGCGCGCGGACTCATCGTCGACCCCGTCGCGGTGGCCGCCATGTTGGACGATCTGCAAACGGCGTTTCCCGCGCTGGATATCAGCGCCGGCGCGGTATCGCCCGCGGCGGCGGGCGGGGTGCGCAGCATTGCCGGCCTGGCCGGCGGCGTGCTCGCCCAGGTGGTCACGCTGCACGGGCGCGCGTTTTCAGCGGTGGGCGGCGGCCCCGGCGTGGAAAGGCAGGCGTCCGGCGGCGGCTCGTCCACGGCGCTGGGCGCGGCAGGGCTGGTGGCCATGAGCGCCGGCCAGCAACTGGCGGGCACGGGAGCCGGCGCGGCGGCCAGGCTGCGCCTGGGCTGGGCCGGTGGCGGCACCATGTCGGCCGGACCGCTCACCGTGCCCAATCTGCCGGCGGGCGTGACGCTGGCGCGCCAGTTCGTCCGCGCCTTCGCCGTGGACCTGGATTGGCATTTGCGCGGCAACCGCACCGCCTCCGCGGTCAACGGCATCCCCGCGGACGACCAGAAAATACCGGCGGACCTGCAGCCCCAGGTCAGGGACGGCGTAACCGTGGATTACCTGGCGGACGGCCCGGACATGTTGGCCGCGGCGTCTCAGACGGCGGGGCGCATGATGGGAGCCGGCGCCGGCGCGCTGATGTTCGCCGTGTCGCCCACCTTTGAACCCGGCGTGGGCACCGCCGCCGCGCCGGGCGCGGGCGCGCACTGGCCGGCTTTTCCCGGCCCAAACACCAATGCCGGCTTTGGCGCGGGCATGGCGCCGCCGGCCGGCGTCACCGCCGCCTGGTCCGGAACCAACGACGTGGTGGTGGCCATCCCGGCCGATTTCGCGCCCAGCGGCGCCACCGTGCGCGTTTTCGCGCAGCGCTTCCAACTGATCCAGGCCATAGGCGAGGAGCTCTCCTTCCTGCGCGCGGACGGCGGCGCGGCGATCGCCGCGGCGGGCAGCCCGGTGCAGGTGTTGGTGCGCAACCCGTTTGGCCTGAAGCCCGGGGACCCGCTGCCCAGCCCCGGCACCCTGGTCTATGACCTGGTGATCGCGCCGCGCACCGGGCGGCGGCGCATGTGGGCGGCGCAGCGCGCCGTCATCGCCGCCGGGC
>NZ_JBMDJX010000043.1:0-25886 GCF_057809415.1 Chromobacterium sp. FG22
GAGCAGCGGACTTTTAATCCGTTGGTCGCAGGTTCGAATCCCGCACGACCCACCAAATATATAGCAATCAGGCCAGTTCGCAAGAACTGGCCTTTTTGTTTTCTCTCGCTTCCCTTGTTTCCCTCTGCTTTAGCGTTTGCCGGTTTTCCCGGGTCTTTCTCGCGGACATGTCTTTGTCGTGGTAAATTTGATAATGATTGTAAGAATCATTCGCATTATAATGGCGAGTTATTCGCCTCTTCCCGACGTCCGCGCCGCCGCGCGCAGGCGCCGGGATCGCATCAAACAGGAAACACAGAGCATGACTACCGTTGTCGAGAAAACCCGCACTCAGGACTTGAAGGCCCGCACCCACGAAACCCACGACGCGCTGGACCAGCGCATCATGGCGAATCAGCCGTTCGCCACCCGTGAAAACTATGCGCGCTTCCTGCTGGCGCAATACCGCTTCCTGCGCGACGCCGACGCGCTGTACGACAAT
This sequence comes from Chromobacterium sp. FG22, assembly GCF_057809415.1. Classification (NCBI taxonomy): domain Bacteria; kingdom Pseudomonadati; phylum Pseudomonadota; class Betaproteobacteria; order Neisseriales; family Chromobacteriaceae; genus Chromobacterium; species Chromobacterium sp. FG22. Next base: position 482 of record NZ_JBMDJX010000043.1, read on the forward strand.
CCCGAGCTGGCCCGCCTGTTCCCGGACCTGGCCGAGCGCCGCCGTTACGACAGCATCGCCGCCGATCTGCGTGATCTGGACCGCCCGCTGCCGGAATTGCGCGAAGCGCCGATCAGCAGCACGCTGGACGTGGCCAGCGCGATGGGTTGGCTCTACGTGGTGGAGGGCTCCAAGCTGGGCGCGGCCATTCTGTACAAGCTGGCCGGCAAACTGGGCCTGGACGAGCATTGCGGCGCCCGCCATCTGGCCGGCCACCCGGACGGCCGCGCCCGCCACTGGCGCGCGTTCACCGTGGCGCTGGACGGTCTGCAGCTGGACGAGGCGGCCGAGCAACGCGTCACCGCCGGCGCGGTGGCCGCTTTCGCCTGCATGAACAGCCATCTGGACCAGGTGTACGCTTGAGTCAGCGTTTGCGGCACCCCGCGGTGCGCTGGCTATACCTGTGCGCCGGCGTGGCGATGCTGGCCTTGGGCGTCATCGGCGCCTTGCTGCCGGTGATGCCGACCACGATTTTTCTGATTTTGGCCTTGGCTTGCTTCAGCAAGTCCTCTCCGCGGCTGGAGCAGCGGCTGCTCGCGCATCCACGTTACGGGCCGGGCCTGCGCCGCTGGCGCGAGCACCGCGTGGTGCCGGTCAAGGCCAAGTGCTTCGCCGCCATGGGCATGGGCGCGGGTTTCGCCGCCTTATTGCTGGCGCGGCCTCCGCACTGGGTGCCGTGGCTGGTGGGGGCGATCGAATTGAGCGTCTTGCTGTACTTGCTGTCGCGGCCTTCGCAGGCGATCGAACCGGCCGGGACGGCCGCGGCGCCCCAGCCGGATTTAGCCAAAACCCCGCCGCCGCGTTAAGCTTGCGCATCGACACCGAAAACGGGAGCTGTGTGATGAGGGTAAACGGAATCGTCGCGGCCTTGGCCGCCCTGGCCTTGCCTGCCTTGGCTGTGGCGCAGACGGCGGACGAACAGTTGCTGGCGGCGCAGATGTACTACCAGCAAGTGCGAGGCGCGCAGCAGAAGGCGGACGCGCGTTTGACGCAGGCCGAGTCCGACAAGCTCAAGGCGGAGCAGCGACTGAGCGAGGCTCAGGCGGGCTTGAGCGGCGCCACGGCGGAACTGGAGGCGGCCAAGTCGGCTCAGGCCGCGGCGGCGCAGACCAGCGAGGCGGCCACCAAGGCCTTGAACGAAGCGTGGCAGCGCAAGGACGGCGGGCAGTAGTTAGCCGCCGCGTAATTGCCGGTAGCGGTTGAGGTCGTTCTGAGTCTTTTGGCGGAAGGCGGCCAGCTCCTGCTGCTTGGCGGCGATTTGCCTGGCCAGTTCGGCTTGCTCCGCCTGCAGCACGTTCAGATTGCGCTGACTGTTTTGCGGAGGGGCTTGTTTGTTGCGGCGGCTTTGCGCAATGTCTTGCTGAATGCCTTGAATTTGCAGCGTCAGGCCGCGAGAGCGCTGTTGCAGCGCGTCCAGCGCGCTTTGCAGCACGGCCTGCTGTTTGGCGCGCTCGGCCTGCAGTTGCTGCAGGTTGGCGTAGCTTTCCACCAGCGCGTTGTCGCGGCGGGTGTTTTCCAATTGCTGGGCGTCGCGTTGTTTTTGAGCGGCCTCGGCGGCTTCGCGCGCCTGGCGGGCGGCGGGGCTTTCCGCCGGTTTGGTGACGGCGCCCTGCTTGGACAGCTCGGCGACGCCCTGCTGCTGGCTTTGCAGCGGCGGGGAGTCGCTGTAATGCACCTTGCCGGATTCGTCCACCCACTTGTAGAGGCCGCCGGCGCAGACGGCGGTTCCCAGTATCAGCAGCGCGAGTCCGGCAAGCGGTTTCATCAGTCGTTGACTCCGTATTGCGCCCGGTAGGCGCGCACCGCGTCCAGGTGCGCCGCCAGTTCCGGGCTGTGTTCCAGGAAGCCGAGCAAATCTTTCAGCGTGGCGATGGCGATGACCGGCAGGCCATGTTGCTGGGCCACTTCCTGCACCGCCGACAATTTGCCGCTGCCGCGTTCCATGCGGTCCAGCGCGATGGCCACCCCGGCCGGTTCGGCGCCGGCGGCGCGGATCAGCTGCACCGATTCGCGCACCGAGGTGCCGGCGGAGATCACATCGTCGATGATCAGGACCTTGCCTTGCAGCGGGGCACCCACCAGGGTGCCGCCTTCGCCGTGGTCCTTGGCTTCCTTGCGGTTGTAGGCGAAGGGCACGTTGCGACCTTGTTCCGCCATCGCCATGCAGGCGCCGGCGGCCAGGATGATGCCTTTATAGGCCGGGCCGAACAACATGTCGAATTGCACGCCGCTTTCCAGTATCGACTTGGCGTAGAAGCGCGACAAGTGCAAAGTGGACAGACCGTCGTTGAACAGGCCGGCGTTGAAGAAGTAGGGAGACTTGCGGCCGGCCTTGGTGATGAACTCGCCAAACTTCAAAACCTGCTTGTCGAGCGCAAAACGAATAAAATCCTGACGGAAATCGCTCATCATTACTCCTTATTAACTGTTAACTGTTTGAACGGCTGAAAAAATTGCCGGCAAGCATATCACGGGAGAGTCCTTTGCTTCGAATCGTTTCCGCCAATCTGAACGGCATCCGCTCCGCCGATAAAAAAGGCTTTTTCGACTGGTTGGCCGGCATAGACGCCGACTTCGTCTGCGTGCAGGAACTAAAGGCCCAGGCCGGCGACCTGTCCGAGCGCATGCGCCAGCCGGACGGGATGACCGGCTATTTCCATTACGCGGAAAAAAAGGGCTATAGCGGCGTAGGCCTGTATACCCGTCATCAACCGGATGCGGTGGTGGAGGGGTTGGGCGTCGACTGGATCGACGCCGAAGGCCGATTCTTGCAACTGGATTTCGGCAATCTCAGCGTGATTTCGCTGTATCTGCCGTCGGGCTCCAGCAGCGATGAACGCCAGCAAGTGAAATTCGATTTTCTCGACGTGTTCATGCCGCATCTGGAAACGCTGCGCGCGGCCGGCCGCGACATCGTGATCTGCGGCGACTGGAACATCGCTCACCACGAGATCGATCTGAAGAACTGGAAAGGCAATCTGAAGAACTCCGGTTTCCTGCCGGAAGAGCGCGCCTGGATGACGGACTTGCTGGGCCGCGTGGGCTGGTGCGACGCCTGGCGCCGCCTGTACCCGGACACGCCGGGCTACACCTGGTGGAGCAACCGCGGCCAGGCTTACGCCAAGGACGTGGGCTGGCGCATCGATTATCACATCGTGACCCCGTCGTTGATGGAGCTGGCGCGCAAGGCCTCGGTATACAAGGACGAGAAGTTTTCCGACCATGCGCCGCTGATCGTCGATTACGAACGGAGCCTGTGATGTTGGACGAGGACGACGTCACCTTGATCACGGTGCCGGGCTGGGGCAATTCCGGCGCTGAGCATTGGCAGACCAGTTGGGAGCGCTGCTACCCCTTGGCGCGCCGGGTGGAGCAGGACGATTGGCTGTACCCGGAGTGCGAGGCCTGGGTGGACGGCATCCGGCGCACGCTGGAGCAGGTGCCGGGCCGCTGGATGCTGGCGGCGCACAGCCTGGGCTGCCATGCGGCTGCGGCCTGGCTGCGGACCTTGTCCTTGCGCGAACAGAAGCGGCTGCAAGGGCTGCTGCTGGTGGCGCCGCCGGCCTTGCCCATCAGCGAGGCGCGGGCGCGCGCCAGCGGCGAGCTGCCGGAGGATTCGCCCTTGCCCGCTTTCGCCGGCTTCAACGCGCCGACGCTGCGCTTGCCGGCGCCGGCTTTGCTGGTGGCCAGCCGCGACGACTTGTTCTGCGACATGGCGGAGGCCGAGGCGATGGCGCAAGCCTGGGGCTGTCCCTTGGTGGACGCCGGCGCGCATGGACACCTGGGCAGCGCCGCGCGCCTTGGGCATTGGCGCTTCGGCCAGGATTTGCTGCAGGAACTGATGCTGGCCTGAGCCTAGCGCGCCACCGGCCGCGCCGGGTCGCTGCACCATTCGCTCCAGGAGCCTGGGTAGAGCCGGCTGCCTTCGAAGCCGGCGTGGCGCAGCGCCAGCAGATTGTGGCAGGCGGTGACGCCGGAGCCGCATTGATGAACGATGGACGCCGGATCGAGGTCGCCGAGCGCCGCTTGCCATTCGGCGCGCAGCTGTTCCGCCGGCTTGAAGCGGTTGTCGGCGTCGACGTTGAGCATGAAGAAGCGGTTGGCCGCGCCGGGAATATGGCCGCCCACCGGATCCAGCGTTTCGCCTTCGCCGCGGAAGCGCTCGGCGGAACGGGCGTCCACCACGGTGAAGGCCGGCTGCTCGATATTGCTCAGCACGGCGGCGGCGTCGACGGTGTCTTCCAGCGCGGGCTTGATCGAGAAACGGCAGGGACGGCGTTCCGCCGTTTGCTGGTCGAGGGCGCGGCCGGTCCGGGTCCAGGCCTGGACGCCGCCGTCCAGCACCGCAACCGCGGAGTGTCCCAGCCAGCGCAGCAGCCACCAAGCGCGGGCCGCGTATTGTCCGGCGGCGTCGTCGTAGGCGACCACCTGGGTGTCCGGAGTGATACCGATCGCGCCGAGGTCCACCGCCAAGCGGCTGCCGTCGGGCAGCGGATGGCGGCCGTTGGCGCCGGTCTTGCTGCCGGAAAGATGGTAATCCAGGTTCAGGTAATGCGCGTTCGGCAGGTGGCCGGCCTCATAGGCGGTCAAGCCATAATCCGCTTGTTCCAGCCGGAAGCGGCAATCCAGAATCACAAGGCGTTCTGCCGGCAGAGCCGCCAGCTGTTCCGCGGAGATCAAGGTTTGGTGCATGGCATTCCTCTTTACTTGATGGATGGCCGAGGGCGGGCGCTTAGCGCAGCCGTCCGGCCTGATAAGGACGCGGGCAGGGCAGCAGCCGGTAGCTGCCGGGCTCCAGGCGCAGGCTGTCCACTTGTTCCGTGCCGTCCGGGCCGCAGCGGCGCAAGGCCAGCCAGTGCCGGCCGTCGGCGTCCACGCTGTCGACCGGCCAGCTCAGGCCGGATTCGGCGAAGAAGCGGTAGCAGGCCAGATCGGCGCCTTCCAGCCCGTCCGGAACCTGGTCCACCTGGATTTGATAGTCCAGCCAGCAATGAGTCTGGGCGGCGGCGAGCTGTCGGCGCAACTGCTCCGCCAGTTGCGGCCAGGCGCGCGGAGCGCTTTGGCGGCGGGCCGCGGCCCAGATCGGGGCGGGAAAATGAGCGTCGTCGGCGAAGCGGGGAATCACGTGCCAGTGTAGGTGGGGCACCATATTGCCGAGGCTGGCCAGGTTGATCTTGTCGGCTTGCATGCAGTGCAGCAGCGCGGCTTCCACGTAGTGGACCCAGTCCAGCAGGTGCAGGCGGTCGCAGGCGGACAGGTCCGTCATTTCCTTGACGTGGGCCTTCCAGATCACGCGGCAGAAACCGGGGTAGCCTTCCTCGTCCACCAGCAGGACTTTGAGATGATCGTCTTCGTGCAATACTTGCCCGACCGGTGCCTGGCACAATTCACAATCCATGATGGCGGCCTTTTGAAATGCGGAAACCTTATTGTAACGGTTGCCGCGGGCTTCGGCTAAAGCCCGGTTCGCTGCTATCATTACAGAAATTATGATTTGAACTATTTATCATGCCTTCTGCCGTATGCCGTCGCCTGTGCGGTGTTCAGGCGCAGCGGCGGGCACAATGGAGAGCTTGATGACGGATATGATGATTATTCTGGCGCTGATTCTGGCCAGCGCCTTTTTCTCGGTGTCGGAAATATCGCTGGCGGCTTCCCGCAAGATCCGCTTGCGTCAGATGATGGACGAGGGCAACGTCAATGCCGGCAAGGTGCTGGCTTTGCAGGAGCATCCGGGACATTTTTTCACCGTGGTGCAGATAGGCGTCAATGCGGTGGCCATCCTGGGCGGCATTGTCGGCGAGGCGGCGTTCACGCCCTTCTTCGCCCGCGTATTGGGGTTTTTTCTGTCCCCGGATCTGGCTCAGAGCCTGGGTTTTCTCTCGTCCTTCCTGCTGGTGACCAGCCTGTTCATCCTGTTCGCCGACTTGACGCCCAAACGTCTGGGCATGGTGGCCGCGGAGACGGTGGCGGTGCGCATTGTGCGGCCCATGCTGTTCATGGTGTTGCTGTTCAAGCCGCTGGTGTGGCTGTTCAATGAATTGTCCGGCCTGCTGCTGCGGCTGGTGGGCATGCCGACCAGCCCGCGCGACGAGATCACCAGCGACGACATCTCGGCGATGATGGACGCCGGCGCGGAAGCCGGCGTGCTGCACCGGCAGGAACATCAGGTGATTGAGAACGTGTTCGAGCTGGAAAGCCGGCTGGTGCCGTCGTCGATGACGCCGCGGGAGAGCATCATCTATTTCACGCTGGACGAAGCGGAGGACAGCATCAAGTCCAAGGTGGCCGAGCAGCCGCATTCCAAGTTCCTGGTCTGCGACAACGGCATCGACAATGTGGTCGGCTACGTCGATTCCAAGGATTTGCTGCGCCGGGTGCTGGCCGGCCGCGCGATCTCCTTGAAGGAGCCCGGCTTGTTGAAGACGGTGCTGCTGATTCCGGACTCCTTGACCTTGTCGGAGTCGCTGGATCAATTCAAGGGCACGCGCGAGGATTTCGCGGTGATCTTGAACGAATACGCTTTTGTCGTCGGCCTGATCACGCTCAATGACGTGATGTCCACGGTGATGGGCGATCTGGTGGGCCAGGGACAGGAGGAGCAAATTGTCAAACGCGACGAGAATTCCTGGCTGGTGGACGGCATCACCCCGGTGGAAGATGTGCTGCGGGTGTTGGAGATCGACGAATTGCCGGACGATCAGAACTACGAAACCGTGGCCGGCTTCATGATGTATATGCTGCGCAAGATTCCGCGCCGCACCGATTGCGTGCAATACGCGGGCTACAAGTTCGAAGTGGTGGACATCGATAATCACAAGATCGATCAGATCCTGGTGACGCGGGTGGCGGCCAAGGAGCCGGCGCCGGTCTGAGAAGGTTTGACTCTGCTCGCGTGGAGAGGCGCGGCGCTGAGACCTTGTACGATCGGTTACATGATTTAACACAGGCCTCACAGACTGCGGCGAGGCGGCTTGCATATGATGAATTCAAGGACGCACCAGGACGGTGCCCTGACAACCGATAAGTCGCAGACTTGGAGAAACATCATGAAAAAGATCACCGCACTGATCCTGGCTTCCGTAATCGGCCTGACTTCCGCCGCCGCCTTCGCCGCCGACGCCTCCGGCCCGGCCGCCAAGGCCGCCGCTCCGGCGCACGCCAAGAAGCATCACGCCAAGAAACACCATCACAAGAAGCACGCCAAGAAAGCGGCTTCCGCTCCGGCCGCGCAGAAAGCCCAGGCCGCCAAGAAGCACGTTAAGAAGCATCACCACAAAAAAGCGCAGGTGAAAAAAGCGGCTTGATTCTGCGGCTACAGGCAGGGTATCGGGAGGAGGCCAAGGCCTCCTCTTTGCGTTTCTGGCCGGTTGCGGCATGCGTTTGGCTTGCGATTGAAAACGTAATGGTTTTGTAGTGGCATGGTTTTGTGAAGCCCATGCTTTTGCTGTGAAGTTTTGTCTCAAATTGCCAACAGGCATTTCTCCTGTGCTTAAGTGGCTTTCTCACTGAAGAAATAGACATCGCCAAGTGCGCTGTTTATCTCCTTTTCTTGGCTATTTGCGCGATAAATTCGCCTAAATTCGCGTAAACCTGAACTTTTCCGCATTTTTGAGCCACAGCTGCGCCCTTGTCGGCGTAAGACAATCCTTTTGACCTGTTTTAACTGTTATTAAGGACAGGTTGGTGAAATTTGGGTTGGCAGCGGTGGAGTGATTGCTCGAATCTGATACCACTGTAATACCACATGTCCGAACTAAAACGCCGGCTTGCGGTGCTGCAGCGGGGACAGCATGACGCTGCCGTGATCACTGACAGAATTGAGGAGGTCCGAATGTCGAAACTTTCGTTGACGTTGTCGGCGCTGTTTGGGGGGGCTGGCTTGTTGTTGAGCAGCGCGGCGGTGTTCGCTGCGCCGGCCTGCAGTGCGTGGAGCAATGCGCAGACCTATAACGGCGGCGATTACGCCTTGTACGCCAACAAGACCTGGCGCGCCAAGTGGTGGACGCAGAACAATCAGCCGGGCGCGGATCAATGGGGGCCGTGGGAAGAGCGGCCTGCCGGCGAATGCACGCCGGGCGGCGGCGATCCCGGCCCCGGACCGGGCACCGGCGTGCCGCCGGAACCGACGCCGACCGTGGGCCGTCATGTCGGCTCTTATTTTGCGCAATGGAGCATTTACGGCCGTAATTACAAGCTGCGCAATCTGGTGGACGCCGGCGGCGACAAGAAGCTGACCTTCCTGAACTACGCCTTCGGCAACGTCTACGCCGACGGCAAGTGCGGCATGGTGACCCGTGCAGAGAACGGCAACGGCGACGGCGGCGACGCTTGGGCCGATTACCAGAAATCCTTCGGCGCCAATGAGTCGGTGGACGGCAAGGCCGATGCCTGGAGCGATCCGCTGCGCGGCAACTTCAATCAGCTGCGCAAGCTGAAGCTGGCCAATCCTTCGCTGAAAGTGCTGATTTCGCTGGGTGGCTGGACCTGGTCGAAGAATTTCGGCAAATTCGCCGCCACCGACGCCGGCCGCAAGACCATGGTCGCGTCCTGCATCGATCTGTACCTGAAAGGCAATCTGCCGGTGGGCGAGAACGCCGGCGGCGCCGGCGCGGCCAAGGGCGTGTTCGACGGCATCGACATCGATTGGGAATACCCGGGCGGCGGCGGTCTGCCGACCAATAGCGTGGATCCCAACGATAAGCAGAACTTCACCTTGCTGATGGCGGAGTTCCGCAGCCAGCTGGACGCGCTGACCGCGCAGAACAAGCGCCGCTACTACCTGACCGCGGCGATTGGCTCCGGCGTCGACAAGATCCGCCAGACCGAGCCGGCCAAGTACGCGGCCTATATGGACTGGATCAATGTGATGACTTACGACTTCAACGGCGGCTGGGACGCCAAGGGGCCGACCAACTTCCAGTCCAATCTGTTCCGCGATCCGGCGGCTCCGGTGACCGGCGACCGCGTCTACTACAACGTCGACGACTCGATCCAGACCCTGGTCAAGGGCGGCGTGCCCAAGGCCAAGCTGAACGTGGGCATCCCGTTCTATGGCCGCGGCTGGGCCGGCGTGGCCGCCGGACCCAAGGCCGATGGTCTGTATCAGGTGGCCACCGGCGCGGGCAAAGGCACTTACGAAGCCGGCATCGAGGACTACAAGGTGCTGAAGAGCCGTTCCGCCAAGCAGTTCGTGCATCCGGTCAGCAAGCAGCTGTGGACTTACGACGGCAACGAGTTCTGGAGCTACGACGACCCCGCCACCATCCGCACCAAGCTGGATTACGTGCGTCAACAGCAGCTGGGCGGGGTGTTCAGCTGGTCCTTGGACGGCGACGACGCTCAGGGCACTTTGCTGAAGACCACCAGCGAAGTCCGTCAGGACGCCGCCGCGGCCAAGAAGAAGGCGGCCGCCAAGGCCTCGGCCGCATCGCCGTTGAAGTAAAACGGAAGCCGCAAAGAAAAACCGCCGGGCGTGCCCGGCGGTTTTTGTTTAGGCCGCGCCGCTTTCCAGTTCGGCGATGTTGCGCACGCGTAGGGGCTTGGGTGTTTCGTCCAGATTGGACCAGACCCAGTTGAAGTGATCGATCACCTGTTCCGCGTTCAGCCGCGGCCGCGGTTTGCAGGTGTGGGCGTCGGCGATCAGGGTGACGGCGTATTCCTGCGACATCGCCGAGCGCAGCGTGCTGTCCACGCAGAACTCGGTGGCGGAACCGGCCAGCCACAGCTCGTCGACATCGCCGCCGCGCAGCAGCTCGGTCAGCGCGGTGCGCTGGAAGCTGTCGCTGAAGCGTTTGTGCACCACGGCGTCGCCATCCTGCCGCGCCAGCGCCGGATGTAGCTGCCAGGCCTCGCTGTCGCGCGCCAGATCGCTGCCGGGACCGCTGTCGTGCTGGATGAAAATCACCGGCATGCCTTGGCGGCGCGCCAGCGCGATGGCGCGGTTGAGATTGGCCAGCACGGCGTCGGCGCGGCCGGCGCGGGGCTGGCCTTCGATCTGACCGTATTGCACGTCGATGACGATGAGCGCTGTGTTGCCCATGGATTGTCCTCCAACCTTAGAACGTGTTTACGATCTTGCGAGCTAAGGCGGAAACGAGCGAAAAAGCGGAATGTACAGGTGGTACATGAGCACTGAGCTTGGTTTCAACGCCCATTTCTATCCATCCCGCCGACGCGCAGCAGATCGTAAACAGGTTCTTACAGCAGCACGCGTTCGATGCCGCCATCGCGTGCCTGGTCCACATACTGTTTCAACCAGTTCGGCCCCAGCACATGCTTGGCGATTTCCACCACGATGTAGTCGGCCTCGGTGCCGGTGTCCGGGCCGTAGCGCGACAAGCCTTGCAGGCAGGACGGGCAGGAGGTCAGGATCTTCACCGGCTGGGCAGGCTTGGCGCCGCCGGTCAGCGCCTGCAGGTTCTTGTTGATTTCCTCTTCCTTGCGCGAGCGCACCTGGGTGGCGATGTCCGGCCGGCTGGCGGCGAAGGTGCCGGATTCGCCGCAGCAGCGGTCCGACAGCGCCACGCCGCCGCCCAAGAGCTCGTTGACCACCTTCATCGGCTGATAGGCCTTCATCGGCGTGTGGCAGGGGTCGTGATACAGGTATTGCTGGCCGCCGACGCCGTCCAGCTTGACGCCCTTCTCCATCAGGTATTCATGGATGTCGATGATGCGGCAGCCGGGGAAGATGTCTTCGAAGCGGTATTGCGACAATTGGTCGTAGCAGGTGCCGCAGCTGACCACCACGGTCTTGATGTCCAGGTAGTTCAGCGTGGTGGCCACGCGGTGGAACAGCACCCGGTTCTCGGTGGTGATGGCGTCGCCCTTGTCCTGATAGCCGGCGCTGGTCTGCGGATAGCCGCAGCACAGATAGCCGGGCGGCAGCACGGTCTGCGCGCCGACATGCCACAGCATGGCCTGGGTGGCGAGGCCGACCTGGCTGAACAGGCGCTCCGAGCCGCAGCCGGGGAAGTAGAACACCGCTTCCGCGTCTTCCGACAACTTGGGGTTGCGGATGATGGGCACGATGCTGGCGTCTTCCACGTCCAGCAGCGCGCGCGCGGTTTTCTTGGGCAGGCCGCCGGGCATGGGCTTGTTGATGAAGTGGATCACCTGCTCCTTGACCGGGGCCTTGCCGACGGTGGCCGGCGGCTGCCGGGTCTGGGAGCCTATCAGTCCCAGGCGCTTGCCCACCGCGTTGCCCAGCCGCTGCGCCTTGTAGGCGACGCCGACCAGGCCGGTGCGCAAGGCCTTGATGGTGGCCGGGTCCTTGGCGGTGAGAAAGGCCATGCCGACCGCGGTGCCGGGATTGAAGCTCTTGTTGCCGGTCTTGCGCAGGAAGTTGCGCATCGCCACCGAAACATCGCCGAAGTCGATCTTGACCGGGCAGGGTTTGACGCAGCGGTGGCAGACCGTGCAATGGTCGGCGACGTCGGACAATTCCTCGAAATGCTTGAGGCTGACGCCGCGGCGGGTCTGCTCTTCGTAGAGGAAGGCCTCGGTCAGTAGGCCGACGCCGAGGATCTTGTTGCGCGGCGAGTACAGCAGATTGGCGCGCGGCACATGGGTGGAGCACACCGGCTTGCACTTGCCGCAGCGCAGGCAGTCCTTGATTGAGTCGCTGATCGCGCCGATGTCGGATTGTTCCAGGATCAGCGACTCCGCGCCCAGCAAGGAGAAGGACGGCGTATAGGCCATGGCCAGGTCGGCGCCGGGCAGCAGCTTGCCGCGGTTGAAGTGGCCGTTGGGGTCCACTTGCTGCTTGTAGGCGCGGAAGGGGGCGATTTCTTCTTCGCTGAGGAATTCCAGCTTGGTGATGCCGATGCCGTGCTCGCCGGAGATCACGCCGCCCAGCGCGCGCGCCAGCGCCATGATGCGCTCCACCGCCTTGTGCGCGGTCTGCAGCATCTCGTAATCGTCGGAGTTGACCGGCAGGTTGGTGTGAACGTTGCCGTCGCCGGCGTGCATGTGCAGCGCGACGAAGACGCGGCTGCGCAGCACTTTTTGCTGGATGGCGCGGATGGCGGCCAGGATGGGGCCGTCGGTGTTGCCGGAGAACAGCTGCTCCAGCTCGGCCTGCATCTCGCGCTTCCAGCTGACGCGCACGATCAGGTCGCGCAGCGCGTGGAACACGGTGTCCGGAGCGGCGGCGGCGTCTTCCAGCGGCGCGTGCGGCCAGCGTTCGCGGTATTCGTGAAAGGGTCGGTCAAGGTGTTCCAACAGCCATTGCCAGCGGTCGCGGGTGATGGCGAGCTGGGACAGCGCCGAGGCGCGGCGGTCGCCGATTAGTTCTTCCGACGGCAGATTGGTGTCCAGCTTGTCCACCGGCAGCCGGCCGTGGAAATATTCGGTCAGGGTGTCGAGCAGGCGCAGCTTGTTCTGGATCGACAGTTCGATATTGATGCGTTCGATGCCGTCGCTGTAATCGCCTAGCCGCGGCAGCGGGATCACCACGTCTTCATTGATCTTGAAGGCGTTGGTGTGTTTGGCGATGGCGGCGGTGCGGCTGCGGTCCAGCCAGAAGCGCTTGCGCGTTTCTGGGGTGATGGCGATGAAGCCTTCGCCGTGACGCGCGTTGGCCAGCCGCACCACCTGGCTGGCGGCTTCCGCCGCCGCGTCCTCGTGGTCCGACACCAGATCGGCGATCAGCACCATCTTGGGCCGGCCCTTGCTCTTGGCCTTGGTCACATAGGACACCGCGCGCACATAGCGCCAGTCCAGGTGTTCTAGGCCGGCCAGCTGCACGCCGGCGGCGAGGCCGGCGCCGCCGGGTTTGAACAGGTCGGTGATTTCGACGATGGCCGGCGTGGCCTCGGCCACGGTGCCGAAGAATTCCAGACAGACGGTGCGGATGTGCTTGGGCATGCGGTGCAGCACGAAGCGGGCGCTGGTGATGATGCCGTCGCAGCCTTCCTTCTGCACGCCGGGCAGGCCGGCCAGGAATTTGTCGGTGACGTCCTTGCCCAGGCCCACTTTGCGGAAGGCGCTGCCGGGGATGTCCAGCTGACGGCTGGACACCACGGTCTGGCCATCGTCCTTGAGTTGGCTGACGCGGAAGCGGGCGACGTCGACGTCGTGGATCTTGCCGTAGTTGTGGCCCAGGCGTTCGATGAACTGCCATTGGCCGTCCGCATCCACCATTTTCCAGCTGGCGAGGTTGTCCAGCGTGGTGCCCCACAGCACCGCCTTCTTGCCGCCGGCGTTCATCGCGATATTGCCGCCGATACAGGAGGCCTCGGCCGAGGTGGGGTCCACGGCGAACACCAGGCCGGCCGCCGCCGCGGCCTCGGCGACGCGGGCGGTGACCACGCCGGCGCCGCATTGTATGGTGGCGCGGGGGCCGTCCAGGCCGGGCAGTTCCACCTGTTCGACGCCGAGATGGCGGTCCAGCTTCTCGGTGTTGATCACCGCGCTCATGCGGTCCAGCGGCACCGCGCCGCCGGTGTAGCCGGTGCCGCCGCCGCGCGGAATGATGGTCAGGCCCAGCTCGATACAGGCGCGCACTAGCGGCGCGATTTCGGCCTCGCCGTCCGGGCTGAGCACCACGAAGGGGTATTCGACGCGCCAGTCGGTGGCGTCGGTGACGTGGGCGACGCGGGACAGGCCGTCGAACTGGATATTGTCGCGGCGGGTGAGCCGGGACAGCTTCTTCAGAATCTTGGCGCGCAGTTCGCGGGTATCCTCGAATTGCTCGGCGAAGCGCTCGACGGCGGCGCGGGCCGCCGTCAGCATCTTGCCCACCTTGTCGTTGCCTTCGCGGCGTTTTTCCACTTCGGCCAGCCGGTGGCGCATCGCGTCCACCAAGGCGGCCAGCCGCTTGGGATTGTCCAGCAGGTCGTCGACCAGATAGGGGTTGCGGTCCACCACCCAGATATCGCCCAAGACCTCGAACAGCATGCGGGCGGAGCGGCCGGTCTTGCGTTCGGCGCGCAGTTCTTCCAGCAGCTTCCACATCGGCGCGCCCAGCAGGCGGATGAAGATTTCGCGGTCGGAATACGAGGTGTAGTTGTACGGGATCTCCCGCACACGGGCTTGGGTGGTGGTGGTCATTGTCCGTGCAGCTGTCATTATTGGAAAAACGTCCACCAGTGTAGCCCAATTGTTGCGTTGCGAAAAACCCGTATTCACTAGGGATTTCCCTCTTTACTTCAAGATATTGGCGCGAATTGTATATTGTTGGGCAAGGTGGGCCGGGGGCAGAGCGCGCCGGTCTTGCCGGTCTGGCCGCGCAGGGGAGGGAATGGTGCGCGCTATTCCATAGGCGGGGCGAAAACTGCTGGTTTTATGCTTTTTATGGGTAAACTGAAGCTCGAACGCGTTGCGCTGATCGGGATGGCGCGGCCACGACGGGAATGGAGAACAGGATGATGTGGAAGAAGTGGGCGATGGCTTTGTTATTGGCGGCGTCGCTGAGCGGCTGCGGTTACAACGCGATGCAGACTCAGGACGAGGCGGCCAACGCGGCCTGGTCCGAGGTGATCAATCAATACCAGCGGCGCGCGGATCTGATTCCCAATCTGGTCAAGACGGTGCAAGGCTACGCCAAGCATGAAAAAGAGGTGCTGACTCAAGTCACCGCCGCGCGGGCGCGGGTGGGCAGCATCCAGATGGATGCGTCGATGGCGACGGACGAGAAAAAGCTCAATGATTTCGCCGCTGCGCAGAATCAGCTGGGCTCGGCCTTGTCCCGCTTGCTGGTGGTGTCGGAAAACTATCCGCAGTTGAAGGCGGATCAATCCTTCCGCGATCTGCAGGCGCAGCTGGAGGGCACCGAGAACCGCATCGCCTTGGCGCGCAAGCGTTATATCGATTCGGTGCAGGCGTACAACAGCACGGTGCGGACCTTTCCCAATAATCTGACCGCGATGATGTTCAGCCTGAAGACCCGGCCGAATTTCACCGTGGAGAACGAGAAGACCATTTCCACCGCGCCGCAGGTCAGCTTCGGCGAGCCGGAGGCGAGCAAATAAGATGAGGGCGCTATGGCGTTGCTTGGGCATCGCGTTGCTGCTGTGCGCGCAGCTGGCGCGGGCGGAACTGGCGGTGCCGCCGCCCAGTTCGCCGGTGGTGGATCTGGCCGGTTTTTTATCGGCGGACGAGCGCGGGCAATTGGAACGGCAATTGCTGAGCTTTCATCAGCGCAAAGGCAGTCAGCTGGCGGTCTTGATCGTGCCGTCGGTGGAGCCGGAAACGCCTTTTGACTACGGCACCCGGGTGATGGACGCCTGGAAGCTGGGGCGCAAGGGGGTGGACGACGGCGTGCTGCTGCTGATCGTGGCGGATCAGCACAAGACCCAGTTGTTGGTGGGCCGCGGCCTGGAGGGCGCGATTCCCGACATCTACGCCAAGCGCATTCTGCAGGACACGCTGAGGCCTCTGTTCAAGCAGGGTTTGCGCTTTCAGGGCATTCAAGCGGCGGCGTCGCAGCTGGAAGGTCTGATCGACGGCGAAAAGCTGCCCCCGCCGACGCGGACTCAGCAGCAGGGTTGGGAAGACAGTTGGCCGGCGCTGGCGTTCGCGGTCTTGTTCGGCGCCGGCGTCGTCAGCCGCCTGTTCGGACGCTTGATCGGCAGCCTCATCATGGGCGGCCTGGGCGTCGCCGCGGCCTTGCTGCTGGGCGCAGGCGTCGTGTTCGCCTTGCTGGCCGGGGCGGTGGCGGCGCTCCTGTGCCTGGTGATCGGCGCCCACGGCTTGTCGTTCGGCGGCGGCGGCGGCGGGAGTTGGCGCGGCGGAAGCAGCGGCGGCCGCGGAGGCGGCTGGTCCGGCGGCGGCGGGGGATTTGGCGGCGGCGGCGCTTCGGGAGATTGGTGATGTGGAAATCATGGCATAGAGCGCTGCGTCATCTGGCCAGCACCGGCTATTTGGCGCGACGGCGTTTTCCCGCCGCGGAACTGGCGCGTTTGCAGCAAGGCATCGCGGCTTCGGAACGCGAACACGCCGGTCAGCTGCGCTTTGTGGTGGAGTCGGCGCTGGATTGGCGCGACGCCTGGCGCGGCATGAGCGCTCGAGAACGGGCGCTGGAGTGGTTCGGCCTGCTGAGGGTATGGGACACCGAGGAGAACACCGGTGTGCTGGTGTATGTGTTGCTGGCGGAGCGCCGCATTGAAATCGTCGCCGATCGCGGCATAGACCGGCGGGTGCCGTCGCGGGCCTGGGAGGAGATTTGCGCCGAAGTCGGACGCGCGATGGCGGAAGGCAAGCGAGTGGCCGGCCTGGAGGCCGGCTTGTGGCGGATACACGCTTTGTTGATCGAGCATGCGCCGCTCCGAGGCGGGCCCAGCGTCAACGAGTTGCCGGACGAGGTGATCGTCCGCTGAGTCAGTTCGCGGCGGAGGCGGCCAGTTGCGCCGCCAGCTGCACGGCCTCGAACAGACTGCCCGGGTGGGCCTGACCGCTGCCGGCCAGATCCAGCGCGGTGCCGTGGTCGACCGAGGTACGGACGATGGGCAGGCCCAGGGTGATGTTGATGCCGGCGCCGAAGCTGGCGTGCTTGAGCACCGGCAAGCCTTGATCGTGATACATTGCCAGCACCGCGTCGCAGCGCCGCAGCTTGTCGGGGTTGAACAGGGTGTCGGCCGGCAAGGGGCCGATCAGGTCCATGCCCTCGCCGCGCAGCCGCGCCAGCAGCGGTTCGATGACCTCGATTTCCTCGCGCCCCAGATGGCCGCTTTCGCCCGCGTGCGGATTCAGGCCCGCCACCAGCACGCGCGGCGCGGCGATGCCGAACTTGGCGCGCAGATCCCCGTGCAGGATGCGGATGACCTGCTCCAGGCTGTCCGCGGTGATGGCGTCGGCGACGTCCCGCAGCGGCAGATGGGTGGTGGCCAGCGCCACGCGCATGCCGCCGCCGGCCAACATCATCACCACCTTGGGCGTGTGCGTGCGTTCGGCCAGGTATTCGGTGTGGCCGGAGAAGGCGACGCCGCCGTCGTTGATGACGCCCTTGTGCACCGGCGCGGTCACCATGGCGGCGAACTCGCCGCTAAGGCAGCCGTCGATGGCGCGGTCCAGCGTCGCCAGCACATAGCCGGCGTTGGCCGGGTCCAGCCGGCCGGGAGCGGCCGGAACCGCCAGCGGCACATGGCAAACTTCCAGCCCCTGCGCCGGCGCGGGCGTGTCCGGCGCGTAATCGCGCAGCGCGAGCGAGAGGCCCAGCTGCCGCGCGCGCGCGGCCAGCAAGGTCTTGTCGCCGATCAGCACGCAGCGCGCGCCGACGCCGGCCTCCGTCAGCCGCAGCGCCAGATCCGGCCCCACGCCGGCCGGTTCTCCGGTGGTGACGGCCAATACGGGGAGGCTCATCTTACTTCTCGTCCAGCCGTTCTTCGACGAAGGCGGAGTCGCGCAGCTGGCGCACCCAGTCGGCGTACGCCTGTTCGATCTTGCGGGAGCGGATCTGTTGTTTGACCGCCAGCCGCTCGCGGTCGCCGGACACGTCTTGATTGCGCTTGCCTTCCACCAGGATCAAATGCCAGCCGAAGGGCGTGCGCACCGCCGGCGACAATTGGCCGATAGGCAGTTGCGTCATCGCGCTCTCAAAATCCGGCACCAGATCGCCCAGATTGACCCAGCCCAGATCGCCGCCCTTGGCGTTGCTGCCGTCTTCGGAGTAGAGCTTGGCCATGTCGGCGAACTTGGCGCCGCGCTGGATGCGGTCGCGCACCTGTTCGATGCGGGTTTTGGCGTCGTTGGCCGACACCGCCTCGTTGGTGCGGATCAGAATGTGGCGCACATGGTATTGCTCCACCATCATCGGCGCGCCGCTGTCGCGTTTGTCCTGCAACTGGAAGATGAAGAAGCCTTGCTGGGTGCGGATCACATTGGTGTGCTGGCCGGTTTTCAGCTGTTCCAGCATCTGCACGAACTCAACCGGCAGCGACACCGCGCTGCGCCAGCCCATGTCGCCGCCTTTCAGCGCATTGGGAGCGTCGGAGTAGCTGGCCGATACCTTGGCGAAGGCTTGGCCGGCCTCCAGCTCCGTCAGCGCTTTCTCGGCCTTCTTCGACAGCGCGTCGATCTGCTTGGCGTCGGCGCGTTCCGGCACGTTGATCAGGATGCTGGCCAGGTGGTATTCGGCGCGGTTGCCGCTCTGCGCGCTTTTCAGTACCTGATCGACTTCGGTCTCGTTGACGTTGACCTTGGCGGCGACTTCGCTGTCGCGCAGGCGCGCGATGGTCAGTTCCTTGCGCACTTCGGCGCGCAGTTTGTCGAAGGCCAGGCCTTCCTTGGCCAGCTGGGCTTTCAGGCCGGCCACGTCCATCTTGTTCTGCTTGGCCAGATTGGCCACCGCCTGATCCACCGCGGCGTCGTCGATGCGCAGGCCGCCGCTGGCGGCGTACTGCAGCTGAACCTCCTCGGTGATCATCTGTTCCAGCATCTGTTTTTCCAGCACGGCGCGCGCCGGTGGCGTCACTTTCTGCGCTTGCAGCTGTTTGATGGCTTCGTCGACGCGGGATTGCAGATCCAGCCAGGTGATCACGTTCTTGTTGACCACCGCGACGATGCGGTCCACTTCTTTGACCGGGGCGGCGGGAGCGGCGACGGCGCCTTGCAGGGCGCCGGCCAGCAGCAGGGCGAGCAGAGTCTGTTTCATGATCATCGCTTATAAATCGTTAGTCTTGCTATAGCCGGGAATCGCCAGCTTCAGCGTGTTGAGCGGATTGTTGCCGAAGCCGCCAAGGCCCTTGAATTCCAGCTGGAAATATATGGCGTTCTTGGTGGTGGTCAGGTCGCTGACATAGCGCTGACCGACCAGGCGCGCCGACCAGCAACCGTCGTTGTACTCGAATCCGGCCAGTTGTTCCAGCGGCTTGCGGTCGGCCAGCGAGTAGTTGTAGCGGCCCAGCGCATACCATTTCTTGGCGATAGGCCATTGAGCGCCGATGTCGACCTGGCGCAAGGGGCCGTACAAGGTGGAGTTGTCCCGCTGCTCGTAGCGGCCGTAGCGATAGCGCGCGCTGAGCACCTTGCCGGGGGCCGGATTGTAGCGCAGCTGAGTGTTGTAGCGTTCGGTAGTTTTCAGCGCCTCGTTCCACTCATAGGAGCTGTCCAAGCGCCAGCCCTGGGCCAAATCGCCGCTGGCGCCCAGCAGCAGATTGGAGCCGCTGACGGTGCGTTGTTGCGGCACACCGGCCAGGGAGATGTCGTCCTGATTGAAATAATAGCGCTTGCCCACGGTCAGCCGGATCCGTTCCAGGCCGTTTTCCTGGCTGACCAGGCGGCTGGTCAGCGCTGTGGTCAGCTGATTGGCGCCGTTGACGCGGTCGGAGCCGGAGAAGCGGTTTTCGGTGAACAACTGCGCAAAATTGAAATCGTTTTCCGAGGTGTCGAAGTTGGGTAGATTGTTCTGATTGCGGGTCGGGATATTGACGTAGAACAGGCGCGGTTCCAGCGTCAGCAGATGATCCTGGCCCAGGAACTGGGTATCGCGGTCGAAGTAGAGACCAGCGTCAGTGCTGAAGATGGGCAGGCTGCGCGACACCGAACGGGCTTGCTGACCGGGCAGCGCGTCCAGATTGTATTCGGTCAGATGCAGGCCAAGCTTGGGACGCAAAAAGCCCCAACTCTTGTCTAGGCTCCACGTCAGGCTGGGATAGGCGACCAGGCGGTTGCCGGTTTGCTTCGTCGGGTGGGAGAAGCGGGCCAGCTCGCTTTGTAGATTGGCGCTGAAGCCCTGCGGCAATTGCTGGCTGGCGTTAAAAGTCAGCTGTGGCAGCCGCGCATAGGGGATGTCGTCTGCAGAGGGTTTTTCCAGCAGGGTCTGGTAGCGCTGAGCGCGCAAGGTGGCGTTGGCCGAGCCGCCCTGCCAGCCGAAGCCGTAGCTGAGCCAGGCCTCGCGCACCAGGTTGACGTTGGTGGCGATGCTGAGACGGTCGCCGAAATCCTTGAAATAGTTGGGGTCCGAAACGTAGTTGGCGTTGTAGCCGAAAGTCAGGCCCGGCGCCAGCGTCTGGCCATGGGTCGCATACCAGGCGTAGCGGTTCTTGTCGGTGACCTTGTCCTTGGGCAATTGCTCGGTGTAGATCGAGCCGGCGTAATTGGGCTGCAGATAGCGGAATTCCGCGCCCAGCATGGTGCCGTGCTTATCGTTGAAATGCGGGGTGATGGTCGCGTCGTAGTTGGGCGCGATGTTCCAGTAATAGGGCAGCGCGATTTCGGAGCCGTTGCTGCCGGTCTTGAAGGTGGGCGGCAGGAAACCGCTCTTGCGGTTGCCGTTGAGCGGGAAGTCCATCCACGGGGTGTACAGGATGGGTACGCCGTAGAAGTTCAGCCGCGCGTTGCGGGCGACGCCGACGCCGTTGTTGTAGTCGAGGTCCAGCAGCGAGGAGTTCAGATACCAGGAGTCGTCGCCGGGTTCGCAGCTATTGATGCGGCTGTTGTAGACCCGGTACTCGTTCTGGCCGCGGAAATCCACTTGCTGGCCGTCGCCGCGCATCGGCACCGTGCTCATCGGACGGGTGGCGGCCGGCGCGCCCTTGGCGGCGGGCGCCGGCTTGCCCATGGCGAACACGGGGTTCATGCCGGTGCCGCTGTAGTTGGCGACGTTGTAATCCAGCGTGGTGCCGGTGACCACGTCGACGCCGCGCGTCATCTTGAAGCGGTCGCCGGCCTTGACCCGGTCCTTGTTCTGGTAATAGTCCAGCCAGTCGGACTCCAGTTTCTGGTCGTCGCGGGTGACCACCACATTGCCGCGGGCTTTCAGCTCCACATTCATCTCGCCGTCCATATCGTCGGCGGTGACGTGGGTCTGGCCTTCGGCCTTGGGCGGGGTGGGCAGGGCGATAGGGGCGTCTTCATCGGCCAGCGCCAGCGCCGGCTGTAGTGAGAACGCGGCCGCCAGCGCCAGGGCCAGCGGATTGGGTTTGATTCTGGGCATGCACAAAGCCATATCTAAGGGGCGGCGGGGCAGTATAAAATCAGCCAATTCTATCAGCACCAAGACGAAGCGACATGCATAGACAGGAACTCATCAAAAAATGGCTGGCGGATTTGTACCCGGGACAGGACATCGGGCTTGAATTCGCCGCCGCGGATGCCGACTTCCGGCGCTACTTCCGTGCGACCTGGCCGGACGGCGCGAGTTGCATCGTGATGGACGCGCCGCCGGAAAAAATGAGCACCGACGCCTATGTGCAAGTGCGCGACGTTTTCGCCATGGTCAATGTTCCCAAGCTGCTGGCGCGGGATAGAGAGCAGGGTCTGCTGCTGCTGGAGGACCTGGGCCGGGTCACCTATCTGGCCGCCTTGGAGCATGATGGGCGCGAACAGGTGCGGCGCCATCTATTGCTGGAGGCGCTGGACACCCTGGTGGAGATCCAGTCCGCCAGTCTGCCGGGAGTGTTGCCGGAATACGACGAAGCGCTGCTGACGCGAGAGTTGAACCTGTTTCCGGAGTGGTTCTGTGCCAAGGAGTTGGGCCGGCCGCTGGATTTCGCGCAACGCCAGCTGTGGGACGTCGGGGTCAAGGCCTTGCTGCCGGTGTTGCTGGCCCAGTCCAAGGTGTTCGTGCACAGGGATTTCATCGTGCGCAACCTGATGCTGACGCCGGGCAAGCCCGGGGTGTTGGATTTCCAGGATGCGGTGTACGGCCCGGTCAGCTACGACATCGTCAGCCTGCTGCGCGATGCCTTCATCGAGTGGGACGAGCCCTTCGTGCTCGATATCGCGATCCGCTACTGGGAAAAGGCGCGCGCCGCCGGCCTGCCGGTGCCGGCCGAATTCGACGTCTTCTACCGCGATTTCGAATGGATGGGCGTGCAGCGCCACCTGAAAGTGGCCGGCATCTTCGCGCGTCTGTTCCATCGCGACGGCAAGGACAAGTACCGCGCCGAGATTCCGCGTTTCATCAAGTATCTGAAACGGACCACCCGCCGTTACCAGGAACTGGCGCCGCTCTATCAGCTGTTGCTGCAGTTGGTGGGCAAGGACCAGACCGATGACGAGCTGCAATCGACCTACCCGGCCTTGAGCTACAAGGGATGAGCATGCCGATAGCCATGATTCTGGCGGCCGGCCGCGGCGAGCGGATGCGGCCGCTGACCGACCATGCGCCCAAGCCCTTGCTGGAGGTGGGCGGCAAGCCCCTGATCGTCTGGCAGATCGAGCGCCTGGTGGCGGCCGGTTTCGCCGACATCGTGATCAATCACGCCTGGCTTGGCGCGCAGATAGAACAGGTGCTGGGAGACGGCGGCCGCTTTGGCGCGCGCATCGCCTATTCCGCCGAGGGCGAGCCCCTGGAAACCGCAGGCGGCATCGCCAAGGCCTTGCCCAGCTTGCGGGCGGGACGGGAGCGCGCTTTTCTGTGCGTGGCGGCGGACATTTATACCGATTACGACTACGCAAGCCTGCTGCCGCGGCTGGACGCGCTGGAGGGGCTTGAGGAACCGGGCATGCACCTGGTGATGACGGACAATCCGGTTTTCCACGCGGGCGGGGATTTCGCCTTGGAGCCGGACGGCGGCCTGCGCGCCGACGGCGAGCGCAAGCTGACCTTCTCCAGCATCGGCCTTTACGATACCCGCATGTTCGCCGGCCTTTCCGCAGGCCGCTTCGCGCCGATGCGTCCGTTTTACGACGCCGCGATCGCGGCCGGACGGGCCAGCGGCGAGTATTTCAACGGCGTCTGGCACAATGTGGGCACGCCGCAGCAATTGCGGCAGTTGGATGCGCAATTGCGCGCCGTCCCGGGCTGAGGCGATGTCGGCTCAGCTTCTTCCCGGCGCGCGCCGCATCCTCGGCATCGACCCCGGCAGCCGCATCACCGGCTTCGGGGTGATCGATCTGGTCGGCCAGCAACGCCATTACGTGGCCTCCGGCTGCATCCGCACGCCGCCGGGCGCGCCTTTGAGCGATCGCATCCGCGTGATCGTCGACGGCCTGTTCGGCGTGATCGATACCTACCAACCACAGGCGGCGGCGATCGAGCAAGTGTTCGTCAACGTCAATCCGGCGGCCACGCTGATGCTGGGTCAGGCGCGCGGCGCCTGCATCAGCGCGCTGGTGTTGCGGGACCTGCCGGTGGCGGAATACACCGCGCTGCAGGTCAAGCAGTCCGTCGCCGGTCACGGCAAGGCCGCCAAGGAGCAGGTGCAGCACATGGTGGTGCGGATGCTTAATTTGTCCGGCACGCCCCAGGCCGACGCCGCCGACGCGCTGGCGGTGGCCTTGGCGCACGCCAATCTCAGCGCCGGCGCCTTGGGCCAGCTGGCGCAGAGCGGCCTGAAAATTCGCGGCGGCCGGCTGGTCTAGCCGACGCGCCTGTAATCGCTTGAAGAAAGAACCGGAACATGATTGGACGCCTGAGCGGCAATCTCATCGAAAAACTGCCCCCGCAAGTGGTGCTGGACGTCAACGGGGTCGGCTATGAAGTCGATGTGCCGATGACCACTTTTTATCAATTGCCGGCCTTGGGTCAGAAAACCACGCTGTTCACCCATCTGGTGGTGCGGGAAGACGCCCATCTGCTGTTCGGCTTCGCCAGCAAGGAGGATCGCCAGACCTTCCGGCAACTGGTCAAGGTGACCGGCATCGGCGCCAAGATCGCCCTGGCCATCCTGTCCGGCATGACCACCGATGAACTGGCGGTGGCGGTGGCCAGCGAAGACATCAAGCGCTTGTCCGCGGTGCCGGGCATAGGCAAGAAGACCGCCGAGCGCCTGGTGCTGGAGCTGCGCGGCAAATTGGCCACCGGCAGCACGCTGACCGCGCCGGGGGGCCTGGCTTTCGCCGCCACGCCGGATGAGAAGGGCGACATCGTCAACGCGCTGCTGGCCTTGGGTTACAACGAGAAGGAGGCCGCGGCCGCCACCAAGGGTCTGCCGGCCGAGGTGACGGTGAGCGAGGGCGTGCGTCTCGCCCTGAAGAGCCTGATGAAGTTCTGAAAACGCGAGCCGGCTCTTAAAGCCGGCGGCGCTTTGCCTATAGTGGGGAGTGCCGTGCGCTGGGCATGGCGATGAATCCGGCATGGCCGGGAGGCGTACCCACCGTGAAAACAGGACTGGCGCGAGCATGTCTGTTGCTGGCGGCCTGC
This sequence comes from Chromobacterium sp. FG22, assembly GCF_057809415.1. Classification (NCBI taxonomy): domain Bacteria; kingdom Pseudomonadati; phylum Pseudomonadota; class Betaproteobacteria; order Neisseriales; family Chromobacteriaceae; genus Chromobacterium; species Chromobacterium sp. FG22. Next base: position 24,549 of record NZ_JBMDJX010000043.1, read on the forward strand.
TGGGCCGGCGGCGCTCATGGCGGCGTGTCGTGTCCGCAGCGGCCGATCCGTTTCGCTTTTTACGAGATCGGCCAGTTCTACAGCGCCGGCCGCGGCTTGGATCGAGACGTGGCGGAGGAATTGCGGCGGCGCAGCGGTTGCGAGTTCGAGTTCGTGGTGATGCCGCGGGCTCGCATCTGGCAGGAACTGGAGGCCGGCTCGCTGGATATGACCGGTTCCGCGATCGAGACCCCGGAACGTAGCAAAATCTATTGGTTTTTCAACTACATCCAGCTGCGTCAGTACGCGATTTTATCGATAGACGTGCCCGACTCCATCCGCTCGATGGAGTCCTTCATCCAGGATGCTCCGTCCAGCCGCTGGGCCATCGTGCGCAGTTACAGCACCAGCCGTTATTTCGATCCCTTGGTCTTGCAATTGGGCGTGCAGCGCCGTTTGGTGGAAGTGGCGGAGGAGGATGTCCTGTTCCGCATGCTGGACCAGCGTCGCGTTGCGGGCATTTTCTCCACGCCCATGGTGTATCGGCAGAAAATCAGACAACACGGTTTGGAAGACAGGGTGAAAGTGGCGGACTGGGAGAAGGACGACGCGCCCAGCCCGCGCAGCCTGGTGTTGACCAAGCGGGCTTTCCCCGACAGCGAAGCCAGAGCCTGGTGCCAGTTGGTTGACGGCATGAACCGCGACGGCACCATGCTGCGTCTGATCAACCGCTATATGAGCAGGGACGAAGCCGCTGCAGCGGTGTGGGCCGGCGGAAAACGATAGCGCCCGCGAATAAAAAAGGCCGCCCAGAAGGGCGGCGAATGGAGGCGGGCACACTTGCGTGCGTTCCTTGGGACGACTCCGGGTAAAGCGAGGGTCGGCGCTGCTGTACTTAGGGCAAGCGAGCCAGACGGGCAGCGCGCCGACGAACTAGAGGGGTTTAGCCTGCGGCTTTGAGGGTGACGTTGGTGCGAACCGCGGTCACGCCCGGCACGCGGGAGGCTTCTTCGGCTACGCGGCGCAGCGCTTCTTCGCTGGGCGCGGTGCCGCTCAGGGTGACTTCGCCCGCCTTCACGCTGGTCTGGATATTGGCGCCAACCTGGGCTGCGGCTTTGGTCACGGCTTCCTGCACCGCCTGATTCAGGCCGGCGGCGGCGCTCGGCGCGGCTTCGGCGATCAGGGCTTCAGCCGCGCTGGCGTCGCCTTTGGCGGCGGTGGCGCGTTGAGCTTGTTCGGCCGGGGCGCTGGCGTCGCTCTTGGCGGCGGTGGCGCGTTGAGCTTGTTCGGCCGGGGCGCTGGCGTCGCCCTTGGCGGCGGTGGCGCGTTGAGCTTGTTCAGCCGGGGCGCTGGCGTCGC
>NZ_JBMDJX010000044.1:0-25336 GCF_057809415.1 Chromobacterium sp. FG22
CCGCCAGACGCCCCATTGCAAAGCCCAGCTCACACGAGCTGGGCTTTATGCATTGTGCTGTTGAACGGCGACACGGAAGCCTCCCCAAAGGGAGGCTTTTTTATGGGGCTTCAGCGTTGGTTGGGCGGGAAGCGGATGGTGAAGCTAGCGCCTTGTCCTAGCGCGCTGTCCAGCCGGATGTCGCCTTTCAGGATGGTGTGCACGATGTTGTGCACCATGGCCAGCCCCAGTCCCAAGCCGCTTTGTCCCATTTGCGTGGTGAAGAAGGGGTCGAACACCTTGTGTTGCAGCTCCGGCTCGATGCCCTTGCCGTTGTCTGAATAGCAGAGCAGCAGGGCATCTTCCTGCGCTTGCAGCCGGATGTCGATATGGCCGCGATCATGCCCGTCAAAGCCGTGGGCGAGGCTGTTGGCGATCAAGTGGGACAGGAGTTGCTCCAAAGCGCCTGGATAATTCTCGATTTGCAGGTCTTGCGGCGCTTCCAGCGTCAGTTGGATGTCCGGATAGTGCTCCGGCGGCAGCAAGGCTCGCGTTAGTTGAGCGAGGGTTTGAGCGGGCTTGAAGGCGCGCTTGGGCTGCGTGAGTTGATCGGAGGCGATCAGCTTGAAGCGGCCGATCAGGTCGCCGGCCAGCTCGCTGTTTCTTTGCAGCAGTTCGCTGGTTTCGACTGTCTTGCGCAGAAAATCTTGCAGATTTCCGCGCGAGAGCTGTTTGGCTTCATCGGCTTGAATGATGGACTTGAGGTCTGCGTGCAAGACCGAGGCGCTGAGCAGGATATTTCCTATCGGGGTGTTCAATTCGTGCGCCATGCCGGCGACCATGCGGGCGAGCGCCGTCTGTTTTTCCGCGATGCTGATTTGCTGCATGGCTTGCTTGAGCTCGGCGCTGCGCTTGGCGACGCGTTCTTCCAGGTGGCTGTTGAGTTGCTGCAGCTCGGATTCCGCCTGTTTGCGCCGGCTGATGTCGGAGTAGGTGCCTATCATGCGCGAGGGCCGTCCCTGCTCGTCGCGGCCCACCACCATGCCGCGGCTCAGCAGCCATATCCAGCCGTCTTGCGCGCGGAAACGGTGTTCCGAGGTGAAAGACCCTTCCGGCTGGCGCAGGTAGCGGCTGATCGCGGCCTCGACATCGGGCAGGTCGTCGGGGTGAATGCCGGTTTGCCACAGCTTGAACGCCTCGCTGTCCCGCTCGTCCAGTCCCAGCAGTTGTCGGCAGCGGGAGGACAGAAAGACAGTGTCGCCGGCGATATTCCAGTCCCAGACGCCGTCGCCGGCGCCTTCCAGCGCGAAATGCCAGCGCTCCTCGCTTTCACGCAGCGCCTGCAGCGCTTTTTGCTCTCCGGCTCGCAAAGATTCGAACTCCCGCCTGACCCGCTCGGCCTCGTCCGCGCGCAGGATGGCGTCTTCCTGTTCCCTGGCCTGATCGTGATACACCTGGTGCAGATCGCGCTCCACCATGGCGCGGAATTGGCCGAGCAATTGTTTGTGGGTCTGGCTATAGGGGTTTTCGGCCCGGTCGAGCACGCAAATGGTGCCGAACACGTCCTGATTGGGCCAGATCAGCGGCATGCCCAGGTAGGAGATCATGCCCAGTTTGATGTCGGGATTGTGATCCCAGTCCGGGTCTTTCAAGGCGTTGGGCACCAGCAGCTCCCTGCGGCTGCTCATCACGGTCTCGCAATACAGGCCGGTGTCGAGGTCGGCCAGCTCGTCTTCTTCGTAGGGGTTGCCCTGGCTATGGCTGGAGAGGAAGACCTTGATGCGCGGAGCCTGCTTTTGCATGATCAGCGCGGCGGGGATGTCGACGATTTTGGCCAGCAGATCCAGCACCTGCTGCCACTTTTCCGACAGATCGCGGCTGATGCTCAGGTTTTGGGTGTCGATCTTGATGGCCGGCATCGGGGGCTCCATGTTTTGCTAAGCGTTTTCATCTTTTTAGCATATGGGCCGATGCCGGCGGGGAACGGCGGCGTTTTAGCGCGCCTTGAACCGTTTACAGCATCAGGTTGAGCATGCGGTCGATGCGCACGCGGCTCAGACGGGTCAGCAGCTTCTTGATCTGCTCGGGATAGGTGCGCACGTCTTCCAGTTCGCGGTAGTGCAGCAGCTGCCGGCTGTGGCGCAGGATGTTTTCCTGTTCCTGTTGGTTCTGGTGCTTGAGTTCAGCCTTGGGGTCGCTGATCAGCAAGGCGTTTTCCATGTCCAGGCGGAAGGCGCGCGGATTGAGGTTGTTGCCGGTCAGCAGCATGTGGCGCTGGTCGCTGAACATGCCTTTGAGGTGATAGGTGTTGTCCCCGTCCTTCCACTGGTGCACGCGCAACTGGCCGGTGCCGATGTAATGGCGTTGGCGCTTGGCGAAGCGGCGCAAATTCATTTCGTAGAGATAGGGCAGCGCGCCGATGACGCGGAAGGGCTCGCTGGGCGGAATGTAGAAGTCGTTGGCGGTCTTGTCGCCGACGACGATGTCGATCTGTACGCCGCGGCGCAGCGCCTTGCTGATGGCGAGCACCACCGGCCGCGGAAAGTTGAAATAGGGGGTGCAGATGAACAGCGAGCTGCGGGTGTTGGCAATCAGTTCCAGAATCACCCGGTTGAGCGCGTTGCCCTTGCCGATGCCGACAATCGGGCTGACGCTGAGCTCGTCTTCCGCGCCGGCCTGGTTTTCAATCCGGTATTGGCTATGGCTGATCTTGTCGCGGAAGACGCGGATTTCCTTGCGGATGCTGCGGGTGGCCGGCGCCGGCTTGTCGAGCCGGAAGACGGCGGGGTCGTTGAAGAACTGCTCGTGCATATAGTCGGCCATGACGTCCGCCAGCGCCTGGTTGCGGATCAGGTGGTAGCGGTCGAAACGGTATTTGTCCAGCTTGTGCAAGTAGACGTTGTTGATGCTGGCGCCGCTGTACAGCACCTGGTCGTCGACAATCAGGCCTTTGAGGTGCAGCACGCCGAACAACTCGCGGGTTTGCACCGGAATGCCGTAGACGGGCACGTCAACGCTGTGCCGCAGCGCCTGGGCCCGATACCAGGAGGCGTTGCAGCTGTCCTGGCTCTCGCCGATGCGCCCGCGCTGGGCGCGGTGCCAGTCCACCATCACGCGGATGTCCAGCTGGGGCTGGCGTTGTTTGGCAGCGAACAGCGCGTCCAGCACTTCCTGACCGGCTTCGTCGTGCTCCAGATAGAGCGCGGCGATATAAATGCGGTGTCGGGCCTGCGCGATCGCTTCCAGCAGGCTAAGACGGAAGTCTGCGGTCTGGTGCAGGGTGGTGATGGCGTCGGCTTGCAGGCGAAGCTTGGGCAGCTGGGCCAGCAACGATCTTTTTAGCAGAAATGCCATGTAAGCGTTGGGTTTGACGTTTAATCGTGGAATCGTAGCATCGTTTTCGCCTCTTGGGGGAGTCCGCGCCTGCGCAATCCTTGCGCCAGCGCAGTTCCGGACGAAGTCGGGCCTTTGCCGGGCCGGCGATAGAGTCCATGGCAAGGCGGGGCGAAATGTGCAAAAATTCGTTCAACTAGATGAATTGCAGGTTTTCCAATGCTGGACCGGGACGGATACCGCCCCAATGTCGGAATCATCCTCATCAACGGCAAAAATGAGGTGTTCTGGGGCAAGCGAGTGCGAGAGCATTCCTGGCAGTTTCCGCAAGGCGGAATCAAGCCAGGCGAAAGTCCGGAAGCCGCGATGTATCGCGAGCTGCTGGAAGAGGTGGGTTTGCTGCCGCAACATGTGAAAATACTGGGACGCACCCGCGACTGGATGCGCTACGAGGTGCCCACCAATTGGGTGCGTCGGGAGTGGCGCGGCAGTTACAAGGGGCAGAAGCAGATTTGGTTTCTGCTGAAGCTGGTGGGGCGCGAGTGCGATGTCTGCCTGCGCGCCAGCAGCCACCCGGAGTTTGACGGCTGGCGCTGGAACGAATACTGGGCGCCGGTGGACGCGGTGATCGAGTTCAAGCGCGAGGTGTACGAGCGCGCGCTGGCCGAGTTGTCGCGCTTCCTGCGCGGGGTGGAGAGTCGGGAGGCCTATCTGGCCCGGCTTGGCCGCGCCCAGGAGCCGCATTGACGCGCCGCCGGGCGGCGGCGCCTGCGCGCGCGGCCTCGAAGCGACACGGCGGGCCTGGCCCGCTGTCTTTTTTTGCGCCGTGGCCTTGGCCGCGGCGTTTGGCGTAATTTGCTGAGCAACAAGATTCAAACATGACGCAACAATACGATGAGTCGTCGGTACGGGTGCTGAAAGGCTTGGAGCCGGTCAAGGAACGGCCGGGGATGTATACCCGCACCACCGACCCCACCCATATTTGCCAGGAAGTGATAGACAACGCCGCCGACGAGGCGCTGGGCGGCTTTGCGCGCAAGATCGCGGTGACGGTGCATCAGGACGGCTCGCTGTCGGTGGAAGACGACGGCCGCGGCATTCCGGTCGGCCTGCATCCGCAAGAAGGCGTGCCGGTGCTGGAACTGGTGTTCACCCGCTTGCACGCCGGCGGCAAATTCAACAAGAAGGACGGCGGCGCCTACGCCTTCTCCGGCGGTTTGCACGGCGTCGGCGTATCGGTGACCAATGCGCTGTCCACCCGGCTGGAGGTGGAGGTCAAGCGCGAGGGCGGCGTGCACCGCCTGGTGTTTTCCGGCGGCGACGTCATCGAGCCGCTGGCTCGGGTGGCGGATTGCGGCCCGCGCACCAGCGGCACCCGGGTCAGGGTGTGGCCGGACGGCAAGTATTTTGAAAGCCCGCGCTACTCCTTGCCGGAGTTGGAGCGTCTGCTGCGCGCCAAGGCGGTGTTGCTGCCCGGCGTGGCGGTCACCCTGGTGGTGGAGCGCCCCAGCGGCGACGAAGTCAAGGTTTGGCAGTACCCGGAGGGCTTGAAGAGCTATCTGGCGGAACTGTGCAACGGCGACGAGCCGGTGGCGCCCTTGTTCGCCGGCGAAGCCTATATCGGCGACGATCACGAGCAGTTCGCCAAGGGCGAAGGCGCGCAGTGGGCCATGGCCTGGTTCGAAGACGGCGCCAGCGGCGAAAGCTACGTCAACCTGATTCCGACCCCGGTGGGCGGCACTCACGAGGCCGGCTTGCGCGCCGGCGTGTTCGACGCGGTGAAGAGCTTCATCGACCACCACAATCTGTTGCCGCGCGGCGTCAAGCTGATGGCCGAGGATGTGTGGAGCCGCGTGCGCTTCGTATTGTCCGCCCGCGTGCTGGACCCGCAGTTTCAGGGGCAGACCAAGGACAAGCTGACCAGCCGCGACGCCTTGAAGCTGATTTCCGGCCTGGCGCGCGATCCGGTGGAGTTGTGGCTGAACCAGAACGTGGAGTCCGGCAAGAAAATCGCCGAGCTGGCGATACGCCAGGCGCAGTCGCGCTTGAAGTCGGTGAAGAAGGTGGAAAAGAAAAAAGGCTCCGGCGTGGCGGTGCTGCCCGGCAAGCTGACCGATTGCGAGAGCGAGGACATCGATCGCAACGAGCTGTTCCTGGTGGAGGGCGATTCCGCCGGCGGTTCCGCCAAGTTGGCGCGCGACAAGGAATACCAGGCCATCCTGCCCTTGCGCGGCAAGGTGCTCAACAGCTGGGAAACCGACAAGGATCAGCTGTTTTCCAATGCCGAGATTCACGACATCTCGGTGGCCATCGGCGTGGATCCGCATGGCCCTAACGACCGTCCTGACCTGTCCGGCCAGCGTTACGGCAAGATCGCCATCCTGTCCGACGCCGACGTGGACGGTTCCCACATCCAGGTGCTGTTGCTGACGCTGTTCTTCCGCCATTTCCCGCGCTTGATCGAAAACGGCAACATCTACGTGGCCCAGCCGCCGCTGTTCCGCGTGGACGTGCCGGGGCAGGGCAAGCATCGTCCTCCGCGCAAGCTGTACGCGCTGGACGAAGGCGAGATGACGGCCATTCTGGACCGGCTGCGCAGCGAAGGCGTGCGAGAAAACGCCTGGAGCATTTCCCGCTTCAAGGGCCTGGGCGAGATGAACCCGGAGCAGTTGAAGGACACCACGATGAATCCGGACACCCGCCGGCTGTCGCAGGTGCGGGTGCGCGTAGGCGAACTGGAGCAGACCCTGTCCACTTTCGTCATGCTGATGGGCAAGGGCGAGGCGTCCAGCCGCCGCAGCTGGATGGAGGCCAACGGCAACGCGGTCGAGGCCGACATCTGAGCGGCCGCGTCGGCGCTTCCGCTTGAAGGAAAGCCCCTGCGAGCCTTGCTTGCGGGGGCTTTTTCATTGCGGGCTATAGTGAGGCTAGGCGCGGCGTCTCAACTCAAGGGGAAAGGCATGGCCAAGCAATGGCGGGGACTGTTGGCGGGCTGGCTGGCGTTGCCCGCGCTGGCGGCCGGCTACCACTCTTCCAGCCAGGACATCGGCCCCTGGGGCGACGGAGCGAGCCAGGACGGCCTGGCGCCGCGTTTCATCCGCTTCGTCGCGCGGCAGGCGGGGCTGGCGCTGACCCAAGACGTTCGGCCTCTGCCGCGGGTGATAGAAGAACTGAAACAGGGCCGCAACGCCTTGGCGCTGGTGACCGCCTCGCCGGAGCGTTCGCGTTTCGCCGTGGAGTTGTGCCGGCCGGCGTCTATCCGCATCTCCGTGCTCTATCATCGCCGCGGCCTGGTGACGCCCATCGGCCCGTCTTGGTTCCGCCAGCGCAGCCTGGGCGTCCTGCGCGGCACTCATACCCTGGACGGCTTTATCGCCCAAAGCGGCGCAGCGCCGGTGGAGGTGTCGGACATGCCGCAGGGTTTTCGCATGCTGCAAGCCGGCCGGCTGGACGCGATGATGTGCGTGCGTCCCGGCTGCGGCCACGCGCTGCGGCAGATGGGCGGCAGCCTGCCCAATCTGACCGAATACGCGCATGGCGACGAACCGATGGCGCTCTACGTGTCCAAGCGCAGCGAGCTGGCGCGCGACGCCGCGATGCTGGGCAAACTGAAGGCCGCCTGTCTGTCCGCCGCCGGCAGGCGCGAAATGGCCGAATTGCTGACGATTTACGACTAAGGCGCTGTTCAAGGCCGTAGCGCAGACGCGCTACCGACATTGAACGGTTTCTAAGGCGCCGGGCTTACCAGACGCGCAACGTCTGACCGGTCTGCACGCCTTCCACGCTGCGCACATAGGCCAGCGCCGCGCGCGCCGCCGGCACCGCCTCGAAGCCGGGGAAGAAGTCCCGGTACTGCTCCCAGGATTCTTGCAGCACATTGGGGCTGACCACATTGATGCGACGCCCGCCGTCCAGTTCCGCCGCCGCGCCGCGGACAAAGCCCTCCAGCGCCGAGTTCACCGCGCTGGCGTTGCTGCCGAAGCGGATGGGCTGCTCGCTGACGATGCCGCTGGTCAGCGTGATGGAGCCGCCGGCGTTCAGATAGTGCTGGCCGATCAAGGCCAGTTCCACCTGGCCCATCAGCTTGTCCTTGAGGCCGACGCGGAACTGCTCGGCGCTCATTTCCGCCAGGGGGCCGAAATGCAGTTTGCCGGTGGCGCTGATGATGGCGTCCACCTTGCCTATGCGTTCGAACAGCGCGCGAATGCTGTCGCCGTCGGTCAGGTTCACCAGCGCGTCGCCGCGGCGGCTGCCGGCCTTGATCAGCTGATGATGGGACAGCGCCTGGCTGACGGCCTGGCCCAGCGTGCCGTGGGCGCCGACGATGAGAATCTTTTTCATGGGGGATCTCCCGGACAAGTACAAGACCCGGCCATTCTGCGCCCGCGCGGCGTCTTGATTAATCCGCTAAGATGAACAAGATTGAAAACTGTGAGTTATGAATGGCATGGATCGCCTATTGAGCATGGAGCTGTTCGTGGCGGTGGTGGAACGCGGCAGCTTCACCGCGGCGGCGGAGGCGCATGGTTTGTCCCAGCCTATGGTGGGCAAGCATATCGCCAGCCTGGAGCAGCGGCTGGGCGGCCGGCTGCTGGCGCGCACCACCCGCCGTCAGCAACTGACCGAACTGGGCTCGCACTATTTCCAGCGCTGCCAGTCCATTCTGGCGGAAATCCGCGCGGCGGAAAGCGGGGCCGAACTGATCAGCGGCGCGCCGCGCGGCGTGCTGCGTGTCAACGCCTCGGTGACTTTCGGCTCTCTGCGCCTGGCCGGCCTGCTGGCCGAGTTCATGCAAACCTATCCGGACATCACCGTGGACCTGAGTTTGTCCGACGAGCTGGTCGACTTGGTGGCCGACGGCTACGACGCCGCTTTTCGCATCGGCCGGCTGCCGGACTCCGGCCTGGTGGCGCGGCCCTTGCAGCCCTATCGGATGATGGTGGCGGCGGCGCCCGCCTATCTGGCGCGCAAGGGCGTGCCGCGCACGCCGGCGGATCTGGCCGCGCATGATTGCCTGGGTTTCTCACTGTGGCGCAAGGACGACGGCTGGGAATTGCTGGGCGCAGGCGAGTGGGCGCGCGCCAGCCGCTTTCAGTCCAATCACGGCCAGGCGCTGCGCATGGTGGCGCTGGCCGGCGGCGGCATCGTGCTGCAAGCCGAGGCCTTGCTGGGCGACGATGTGGCCGCCGGTCGGCTGGTGGAGGTGCTGCCGGGCTGTTTGCCGCCGCCCAAGCCCATGCATTTGATTTATCTGCAGGACCGCCGGCCTTTGCCCAAGCTGCGAGTGTTCATAGACTTCATTCTGGAGCGCCTGGGCGCGCTGTGAGTTTTATTGACAGGGCCTGTCAGCGATTTTCGTTTGAGCTGCGGCGCGCATCGGCGTAGCGTGGACGCATGGCTGATTTGACGAGAGGAAAGGGCATGGAAGCGGATGTGCGGACGCCCAGCCGGCGTGATTTGTTCGCCGGCTTTTTCTCGATCGGGCTGACCGGTTTCGGCGGCGTGTTGCCGCAGGCGCACCGGATGATGGTGCTGCGCCGTCGTTGGTTGAGCGAGGCGGATTTCGCCGTGGTGCTGGGCCTGGGGCAAGTGCTGCCGGGCCCCAATATCGTCAATGTCGCGGTGGCGGTGGGCAGCCGCTTTCACGGCGTGAGCGGAGCCTTGGCCGCCATCGCCGGCCTGTTGCTGGCGCCCATGGTCATCGTGCTGCTGCTGGCGTCCTTCTACGGCCATTATCGGCAACTGCCGCTGGTGCAGAATGTGTTGCACGGCCTGGCCTCCGCCGCCGCCGGCTTGATCGCGGCGATGGGGCTGCGGCTGCTGGCGCGCATCGAGCGCAAGTTGTGGTGCGCGCTGGTGGCGGCGCTGACTTTCTGCGCCTTGGGCGTCTTGCAACTGCCCTTGCTGTGGTCGCTGGCCTTGCTGGCGCCCGTCGCCATCGGCTTGGCCTGGCGCGACCGGCCGAAGGAGGGCGCGTGATACTGCTGACGCTGCTATGGCAGTTTTCCTTGTTGTCGCTGATGGCTGTGGGCGGCGCCAATGTGCTGATACCCGAGCTGCAACGCCTGGTGGTGGAGCAGGGCTGGATGAACGCGCGCGAGTTCGCCGCGCTGTTCGCCATCGCCCAGGCCGCGCCCGGCCCCAATGTGCTGGTGGTCAGTCTGATAGGCTGGCAGGTGGCCGGGGTGCCGGGCGCTCTGGTCAGCATGCTCGGCATTTGCGGCCCGTCGTCGGTGTTGAGTTATTACGTGGCGCGCTGGTGGCAGCGTTATCAGCAGGCGCCGCTGACCCGGGCAATCCAACGGGGACTGGCGCCGCTGACCATAGGGCTGGTGGCGGCCAGCGCCTGGCTGTTGAGCCAGGCGGCCAATGCCGACGCGGGCGCTTGGCTGCTGTGCGGCGCGGTGGCGCTGACGGCGTGGCGCACTGCGATCAATCCCTTGTGGCTATTGTCGGCCGGCGCTTTGCTGGGCGGCTTGGGCTGGCTCTAAGCAGCGGCTCAATGAAGCGCGGCTGACTTTGAACAGCGTCTAAGCGGCGGCCATAATGAACAGGGTTTTCTCGGGAGGGCGCGCATTGACGCGAATCTTGATGCTGCTGCTGTGCGTACTGGCGCTGCCGGCGCAGGGGCAAACTTTGTCTATCCGCTACGCGCTGGTGTCCGGAGAGCAAGACCCGCATCTGCCCTATATGCAGGCTTTGCTGCAACTGGCGTGCAGCGAGGCCAAACTCAGTTGCGAGCTGAGCAGCGCGCTGGACATGAATCAGGGGCGGGCGCTGGAGCAGATGGCGCACGGCGACGCCGGCGTGGATCTGTTCTGGGGCATGAGCAGCCGCGAGCGCGAACAGAAGGCCCTGCCGGTGCGGATTCCCCTGTACAAGGGCTTGATCGGCTGGCGCGTGCCGCTGGTGTCGCAAAAGCGCGCCCGGCTGTTTGAAAAGGCGTTCACGCTGGCGGATTTGAAGACGCTGAGCGCCGGGCAAGGGCAGGATTGGCCGGATACGCAGATTCTGCGCGCCGCCGGTTTGCCGGTGGTGGCCAGCCCCTTGTACCTGTCGCTGTTCGCCATGCTGCGTCAGGGGCGTTTCGACTATTTCCCGCGCAGCGTGATCGAGGTGGGCCAGGAGCTGGAGTCCGACGCCGCCAAGGGCCTGGTATTGGACCCTTACATTGTGTTGCACTATCCGGCGGCTTTTTATTTCTTCGTGTCGCCGCGCCGGCCGGAGTTGGCCCGTGCGCTGACTCAGGGCCTGGAAGCCGCAATCAAGGACGGCAGCTTCGACAAGCTGTTCCTGCGCTTCAACGGTCCGCGCCTGCGCGCCTTGAACCTGGCGCAGCGGCGCATCATCGAGCTGCCCAACCCCCTGCTGCCCAAGGAGACGCCGCTGCAGCGCAAGGAGCTGTGGTTCTATCCGCGTTGAGGGTCCAGCGGCAGCAAGTCCGTGAATACAAATCCATCCCGCTCCACCGTCTCGCCCACCGCGTGCGGCACCGGACGCAGGAACATCGGGCCGTCCCAGGCGAAGGAGTGGAATTCGCCGTATTCGCCGCAAGGGTCGGCGTCGGGCGGCAGCGCGTCCAGCAAGGCCTGGCCGAACTCGCGGCCGGCCAGTTCGCGCGGCAGCTTGCGCGGGTCCAGGCAGGTCAGCCTGGCCTTGAGCCCGCTGCGCAGCATGGTTTGCGCCAACTCGGCGGTGGACAGGCCCCATAGCGGGAAGAGCGGCGCGATGCCGCTGCCGGCCAGGTTCTGCTCGCGGTAGGCGCGCACGTCCTCCAGGAACAGATCGCCAAAGGCCATATGGCTGACGCCGTCTGCGCGGCAGGCGTTGACGAAGTCGGCCATCCGGCTGGCGTAATCCTCGTTGCCGCAAGGGTAGGGGATGGCCAGCTGGCGCAGCGGCAGACCCAGCGCCGCGGCCTGCGCCTGCAGCAGTTCCACCCGCACCGCGTGCATGGCCACGCGCTGGAAAGCCTGATTGACGGTGGTGAACAGGCCGACGACTTCGACGTCGGGATCTTGGCGCAGCACATGTAAGGCCCAGGCGCTGTCCTTGCCGCTGCTCCAGGACAAGAGTACGGTTTTCTTCATGGCGCACAGCTTAGCCGCGCGGAGGCGCGCCGCCAAGCGGGGGGACTGGGCCGGGGGACTCGGGTATAATGACGCTCTATTTTTTCGTCATTCAGGACTGATTGCCGCATGACCCAGCTCAAGAACGATACCTTCCTGCGCGCGCTGCTTGGCCAGCCCGTCGAATACACCCCGATCTGGATGATGCGCCAGGCCGGCCGCTATTTGCCGGAGTACCGCGCCACCCGCAGCCGGGCCGGCAGCTTCATGGGTTTGTGCACCAGTCCCGATTACGCCACCGAAGTCACCCTGCAGCCGCTGGAGCGTTTCCCGCTGGACGCCGCCATCCTGTTTTCCGACATCCTGACCGTGCCGGACGCCATGGGCCTGGGCCTGTACTTCGCCGAAGGCGAGGGCCCCAAGTTCGAGCGTCCTTTGCGCGATGAAGCCGCCGTCCGCGCGCTGACTGTACCGGCGCTGGACAAGCTGGGCTACGTCTTCGACGCGGTGTCCAGCATCCGCAAGGCGCTGGACGGCCGCGTGCCGCTGATCGGCTTCTCCGGCAGTCCGTTCACCCTGGCCTGCTACATGATAGAAGGCGGCGGTTCCGACGATTTCCGCCACGTCAAGGCCATGCTCTACAGCCGTCCGGAACTGCTGCATCACATCCTGGACGTGAACGCCCGCACCGTGATCGACTATCTGAACGCCCAGATCGACGCCGGCGCGCAGGCGGTGCAGATTTTCGACACCTGGGGCGGGGCGCTGACCCAGGCGGCTTATCGAGAGTTCTCGCTGGCCTATATGCGTCAGATCGTCGCCGGACTGAAGCGCGAGGCCGACGGCCGCCGCGTGCCGGTGATCGTGTTCACCAAGGGCGGCGGACAGTGGCTGGAAGAGATCGCGGCCATCGGCGCCGACTGCGTGGGCCTGGACTGGACCACGGATCTGGGCGCCGCGCGCGCCCGGGTGGGCGACAAGGTGGCCTTGCAGGGCAACTTCGATCCCAACGCGCTGTTCGCCGAGCCCGCCGCCATCGAGCGCGAAGTGGCGCGCATCCTGGCCAGCTACGGCGCCGGCAGCGGCCATGTCTTCAATCTGGGCCACGGCATCTCCCAGCACGTCAAACCGGAGCATGCCGGAGCCTTGGTGGACGCGGTGCACCGCTTGTCGCGCTCCTACCATGCCGCGGGCTGAAAAACCGCTTTCCAAGCCGGCGGCATGTTTTTGCCGTTCCGGCGTGATACCCCCCGGCGGGCGCACCAAGTTGGCGCGGGCCGGCGGGCATTAAAGCCGGCTTTATCAGTGTCTAAATCCGGCATCAAGCTGCTGTTAGCGCGGCCGGCGGAAAAGGATTTGTTTTTTCAACAGAAAATTTAACTTTTCCCCTGAGGCCGTCCGCGCGTCGTCGGGGTATCCTTACCTGTCCGGCCAATGGTTCTCCTGCGGCCGGATTGTATTTTTACACTGGGATGAACAAGGATATTGACAAGGCGAACCGTAGTCGTTCTCGGAGTTATGCACATTTGCTAGTCAGAGTTCAGGTTCTTGTCAAGCCGATTGCTCATGTTTTTTTGATCAATTTAAGTCTTTGAAAATAAAGAGAAAAATAATTGATTAATTTTTGCGCAATCTAACGGAAATGTTGATCTGGGGCCGTTTCGACCTCAAGGCGACAGCTTGTTCACAAAGTTATCCACAGCATCTGTGTACAGTGGCCGCAAAGCCTTGTCACAACAGCATTTGTCTTCGGGGGCGCGCCGGATGGGGCAGCAAAGCATCGTGCAAGTGGCCGTGGACGTGCCGCTGCCAGGTACGTTCAGTTACCTGACCCAGTTGTCTGTCATGGCCGGGCAAAGAGTGGCGGTTTCCTTCGGGCCGCGCCGGCTGTGTGGCGTGGTTGTCACGGATATACCTCAGCAGGGTATCGACCCGGCCAAGCTCAAGCCGCTGGAGTGCGTGCTGAGCGGACTGCCGCCGCTGCCGGCGGACTTTATGGCCCTGGTCCGCTTCGCCGCCGATTACTACCACCATCCGCTGGGGCAGGCGCTGTTCACCGCCTTGCCCACCGGTCTGCGCGAGCCCCGGGACATCGCCTTGCCGGATGAACGGCCGTACGCGCTGACGCCGCAAGGCGAGGCGGAAGCGCCGCCGGCCCGCCAGCGCGCCCGCTTGGCGCTGTGGCAGGCGCTGCAGGACGGCGCGTTGACGCTGGCCGCCGCCAAGGCGGTGACGCCGCAGGCGGGCAAGGTGCTGGCGGACTGGCTGGCGGACAAGAAGGTCCGCCGCGTGGAGCCGGAAGCCACGCCCTTGCGGGTGGCGGACAGTCCCGAACTGAACGAAGAACAACAGGCCGCGCTGGACGCCTTGCGCGGCCAGGCCGGCTACCAGCCCTGGCTGCTGCACGGCATTACCGGCAGCGGCAAGACCGAAGTCTATCTGCGGCTGATCGCCGACCAGCTGGCCGCCGGCCGCCAAGTGCTGGTGCTGGTGCCGGAAATCAATCTGACCCCGCAGCTGATCACGCGCTTCACCCAGCGCTTTCCGGACAGCCGCATCGCGGTGCAGCACAGCCATCTGGCCGACGGCGAGCGTCTGAGGGGCTGGCTGGACGGCTGGCAGGGGCGCGCCGACGTGATGATAGGCACTCGCTTGTCGGTGTTCACGCCGCTGCCGCGCCTGGGCTTGATCGTGGTGGATGAGGAGCACGACGGCTCCTTCAAGCAGCAGGACGGCTTGCGCTACCATGCGCGCGATCTGGCGATCTGGCGCGCGCGCCAGGCCGGCGTGCCCATCCTGCTGGGCTCGGCCACGCCCAGCCTGGAAACCATGGCCAATGTCGAGGCCGGCCGCTATCGCCGGCTGTCCCTGAGCCGGCGCGCTCACGGCGCGGCGCGGCTGCCGGAGGTGAAGCTGGTCGACGTGCGCAGGCAAAAGCTGGCCGAAGGCCTGTCCGAGCCGGTGATCCAGGCGTTGCGCCAACGCCTGGCGCGCGGCGAGATGAGCCTGGTGTTCATCAACCGCCGCGGCTTCGCGCCGGTGGTGGCCTGCACCGATTGCGGCTGGACCAGCGGCTGTCCGCGCTGCTCCGCCAAGCTGGTGGTTCATCTGTTGGAGCGCAAGCTGCGCTGCCACCATTGCGGTTGGGAAGAGGCGGTGCCGCGCGCCTGCCCGGATTGCGGCAATCCCGACATCAAACCCTTGGGCGAAGGCACCCAGCGGCTGGAGTCCGCGCTGACGCGCTTGTTTCCCGAGGCGCGCATCCTGCGCATAGACCGCGACACCACCAGCCGCAAGGAAGCCTGGGACGAAATCTATCGCAAGGTCCATGCCGGCGAGGTGGACATGCTGGTGGGCACCCAGATGCTGGCCAAGGGCCACGACTTCGGCACCTTGTCGCTGGTGGTGGCGCTGGGCGCGGACGGCGGTCTGTACTCCGCGGACTTCCGCGCCTCCGAGCGCTTGTTCGCGCAGCTGATGCAAGTGGCGGGCCGCGCCGGCCGCGCCGACGCTCCCGGCGAAGTGCTGATCCAGACTCAGTGGCCAGATCATGAGCTATACCAAGCGCTGACGCGCCACGATTTCGACGGCTACGCCAAGACCCTGCTGGACGAGAGACGCATCGCCGGCTTCCCGCCCTGCGCCTATCAAGCGCTGTTGCGCGCCGACAGTCCCAGTCTGGAACTGGCTACCGCCTTCCTGGCCGAAGTGCGCCGGCTGGCCGAGCCGCTGGCGGCGGAGGTGCTGATCGCCGGTCCGGCGCCGGCGCTGATGGCGCGGCTGGCCAATCGCGAACGTGCCCAGCTGGTGCTGGAAGCGCCGCAACGGCAGGCGCTGCACGCTTTTTTGAACCCATTGCTGCCGCAGGTGGAAGCGGCGGCCAAACGCCATGGACGCGGCCTGCGCTGGTCGCTGGACGTGGATCCGCAAGACATGTGATCGCCCAATGAAAGCAAAAACGAAACAAACCCTGACGGCGGCTTGTCTGCTGCTGTCGGCATGGCCGGCCTGCGCGCTGGACCTGCATGGCCTCAAGCCGGAGGAGGTGGCCGTCTGGGCCGCGCCGGTGGAAAGCGGCAAGACGCTGGCCGGCCACCGCGCCGACAGCGCGGTCAATCCGGCCTCCACCATGAAGCTGATCACCAGCTGGAGCGCGCTGAATCTGCTCAAGCCCGGTTATCGCTGGCATACCGGGCTGTGGTCCGCCGCTCCGCTGCGAGACGGCGCGCTGCAAGGCGACCTTTACTGGCTGGGCGCCGGCGACCCGCGCTTCAACAACGACAGCCTGCTCAATCTGCTGTACGGCCTGCGGTTGCGCGGCGTGCAACGGATAGACGGCAAGCTGGTGTTGGACAAGAGCGCCTTCAAGGGCGTGTCCAGCGCCCGCGACTTCGACGAAGACGCCGGCCGCGCCTTCACCGTGGAGCCGGACAGCCATCTGACCAATCTGAAAGTGGCCTGGCTCAATTTCTACGTCGACGCCGACGGCGCGCGCATGGCGCTGGACCCGCCGCTGGCCGGCGTCAGCGTCAACGCCAAGCTGCAGGCCGGCGGCCAGGGCGGCGCGAACGATTGCTCCGACGTGCGCCGCTACGTCAGCATCGCCAACGACGTGCGCTCGGTCACCGTCAGCGGCACCTTGCCGCCCAGTTGCGACGGCGCCAAGACCTTCGTCAACGTGTTGGACCACGACGCCTTCGCCAGTCAGGATTTCGCCGCCCTGTGGCAGGCGCTGGGCGGCGCCGGGCCCAAGGGCGCGGGGCTGGGGCGGGTGCCGGCCGGCGCGCGCGAACTGGCCGGTCACGATTCCCAGCCGCTGACCGTGGCGATCAGCGACATCAACAAATACAGCAACAACACCATGGCGCGCACCTTGTTCCTGACCTTGGGCAAGGAGGGCGGCGGCGGAGAGGACACCCGCGCCAACGCCGAGCACGCGGTGCGGCGTCTGCTGGCGGCCAACGCCATTTCCGATGAAACCCTGGTGCTGGAAAACGGCTCCGGCCTGTCGCGGCGGGAGCGGGTGAGCGCGCGCCTGATGGGGCAAGTGCTGCTCAACGCCGCGCGCGGCCCCTACGCCAGCGAATTCCTGGCCAGCCTGCCCATCGCCGGCGAGGACGGCACCTTGCGCAAGCGCTTCGCCGAGCAAGGGCCGCGGCTGCGGATGAAGACCGGCACCCTCAAGGACGTCAAGGCGCTGGCCGGCTACTGGCTGGGCGCGGACGGCCGCCGGCTGGCGCTGGCGGTGATCGTCAACAGCCCGCGCGCGCCGGAGATGGGCAAGGCGATGGACCAGATCGTCGCCGATCTGATCGACCGCTTCGAGGCGTCCAAGTAAGAACATGGCGGATTGACGGTTTCGGCGCGCGCGGCGGGAGTATACTATCGGGTTTTGCGCGCTCCTCGCCGGAGCGCCCGATTCCGCGAGAGCCATCGATGAAACCCGTAACCATGTATACCACCGCGGTGTGCCCCTATTGCATCCGCGCCAAGCAAATCCTCTCCGCCAAAGGCGTGGCCGAGATCAAGGAAATCCGCATCGATCTGGACCCGGTCGAGCGCGACAAGATGATGGATCTGACCGGCCGCCGCACCGTGCCGCAGATCTTCATCGGCGACGCCCACGTCGGCGGCTGCGACGACCTGGTGGCGCTGAACCAGGCCGGCAAGCTGGACCTGCTGCTGGCCGATTGAGCCGGCTTGCCCGCGATCAAACCGCGCGCTTGCGGGCGGTTGGCCCTGAACCGCTTTCGTGCGATGATGCAGGCCTGTTTTAACCATTCCAAAACCGGCCGCTTGCGAGCGGCCTCCGTGTGAGACAAAGAGATGAGCGAACAACAAGAGCTGCAGCCGGCGTTTTCCATCGAGAAAATTTATGTGAAGGACATGTCCCTGGAAGTGCCTAGCGCGCCGCAGGTGTTCCTGGAGCAAGAACAGCCGGAAATCGACATGCAGCTGGCCAGCGAAGGCAAACAGCTGGACGACGGTTTCTACGAAGTGACCCTGACCGTGACCGTGACCGCCAAACTGCCGGAAAAAACCATGTTCCTGTGCGAAGTGGGCCAGTCCGGCATCTTCCAGATCCGCAACGTGCCGGCCGAAGACATTGATCCCATCCTGGGCGTGGCTTGCCCCAACATCCTGTTCCCCTACGCGCGCGAAGCCGTGTCCAGCGTAGTGAACCGCGCAGGCTTCCCGCCGGTGCTGTTGTCCCCGATCAACTTCGAAGCCCTGTACATGCAGCAACGCGCGCAACAGGCCGAAGCCGGCAACGCCTGAGGCGACGCAAGCAATGAAACGCCTCGTATATCCGCTGGCGCTGAGCCTGGGCCTGCTGTCCCACGGCGCCGCCGCACTTGAGTTTCGCTCGGTGAAGGAAACCGGCGTGGCGCTGTACGAGGCGCCGACGCTCACCTCGAAGAAACTGTTCGTGGTGAGCCGCTATTACCCGGTGGAAGTGCTGAGCAGCCAGAAGGAATGGTCGCGGGTGCGCGACGCCACCGGCGGCATCGCCTGGATTCCGGCCGCCGCGCTGTCCAAGCAGCGCTGGTTGCTGATCACCGCCGACAAGGCGGAAGTGCGCGCCGCGCCGGCCAACGACGGCCCGCTGGCCTACACCGTGCCCAAGGACGGCGTGGTGGAGCTACAAGAGCCGCCCAAGGGCGGCTGGGTCAAAGTGCGCCACCGCGACGGCAGCATCGGCTATGCTCGTATTACCGACCTCTGGGGCTTGTAAGGGCTACGCATGAAACTGGCCATCCTGGGCGCTGGCGCATGGGGCACCGCCCTGGCCATCGCCTTCGCCCGTCACCATCAAGTCACGCTCTGGGCGCGCGACGCCAACCAGGTGGCCGAACTGGCCGCCAAGCGCGTCAATCAGCGCTATCTTCCCGATTGCCCGTTTCCGGACGCGCTCAAGCTGTCCGCGGAACTGCCGCGCGCCATCCACGACGCCGAACTCATCCTCATCGTCACGCCGATGGCCGGTTTGCGGCCCACCTTGCGGGCGCTGACCGCGCTGTCTTCGCAACTGCCGCCGCTGCTGTGGGCCTGCAAGGGCTTCGAGGCCGGCTCCAGCCTGCTGCCGCACCAGGTGGTGGCCGAGGAACTGCCGGCCAACCACCGCTGCGGCGTGCTGTCCGGCCCCAGCTTCGCCCGTGAAGTGGCCCAGGGCTTGCCGGCGGCGGCGGCCGTCGCCTCCGACGACGAAGCCTTCGCCCGGCAGGTGGCGCGCGATCTGCACAGCCCCTTGCTGCGTCTGTACGCCAACGCCGATCTGGTGGGGGTGGAAGTGGGCGGCGCGGTCAAGAACGTGATGGCCATCGCCACCGGCGTGGCCGACGGCCTGGAATACGGCATGAACGCCCGCGCCGCGCTGATCACCCGCGGGCTGGCGGAAATCACCCGGCTGGCCACCGCGCTGGGCGCTAGCCAGCACACCATGATGGGCCTGGCCGGCATGGGAGATTTGATACTCACCTGCACCGGCGCGCTGTCGCGCAACCGCCAGGTGGGCCTGAAGCTGGCCGAGGGCAAGCCCTTGCAGCAAGCGCTGCAGGAGCTGGGCCATGTCGCCGAAGGCGTGGCCACCGCCCGCGAAGTGCTGACCATGGCGGAGCGGCTGGAAGTGGACATGCCGATCACCGCCGCGGTCTGCGGCCTGCTCTACCAGGGGCATGATCCGCAGCGGGTGGTGCAGGAGTTGCTGAGCCGTTCGCCCAAGTCGGAGGCGGGCGACTTGTTGCAGTAGTTCCCCCGGTTTGATTGAGTGCGACAACAGCCGCCTTGGCGGCTGTTTTTTGTCCTTGCGGCGAGCGCGCCCTTCCTTTTGCCCGAGTCGATGGGGCCTAGGGCGAGAGGCTGGCTGCTTTTGTTGGATACCTTGCTTGAATCTGAGAATGCAGAATACTTTTCCGTTTGTTGAAGAAACGCGTTTTGGCAATTGGTTCCTGAATACGGCCACCTGGAAAGTGCATGTGCTGCGGCGCGCGCTGAACGATCTGGAGCGGATGATGCCGCCGCGGCGCGCGTTTGCCCGGGTGCTGGACGTGGGGTGCGGGTTTGGACATTCCTTTGACGAATTGGCCCGCCGATTCGCGCCGGACGAGATCGTGGCGCTGGACGCGGACCCGGACATCGAGAAGCGGGCGCGTCCGGCCGCCGATCGTTGCTCGAGCGCAGTGACGCTGGCCTTCGGCAACGCTTCGCGCATGGAGTACGCCGACGAGAGCTTCGACATGGTGTATTGCCATCAAAGCTTCCATCATCTGGTGGAGCAGGAGGCGGCGATGCGGGAGTTTTTCCGGGTGCTAAAGCCGGGCGGGGTGCTGCTGTTCGCCGAATCGACCAAGCGCTACATCCACTCGCTGCCTATCCGTTTGTTGTTCCGTCATCCGATGGACATCCAGAAAACCGCGGACGAATACCTGGGCTTGTTGCGCGGAGCCGGTTTCGAGCTGCCGGCCGCGCGCGTGTCCATGCCCTATTTGTGGTGGAGCCGGCCGGACTTGGGCGCGCTGGAGTGGTTTGGCTTCAAAGTGCCGCAGAAGCGCGAGGAAACGCTGGTCAACGCGGTGGCGATCAAACCGGCCGTTTAATTCCGCGGGTGCGTTTTTGTTGCGCTTGCGACAAAATGGGACGGATTCGTAACCATTGTTTAATGCCGTATGCTTGTTTGCTTGTTGGCTGAGTGTGAACAATTTAGAATACGCTCCTTTTTTTGATTGACAGGCTTGTGGATGGCGGAAGTGACAATGAGCGGCGAACCGACGTTGGCGATACAGCGTTGGGCGGCTTGGATGCCGGGCCGCGAGTCGGCCGCCGACTGGGCGCAACGGCCGTTGCAGGCGGCCGAGGCGCCCATTGCGTATCCGGACTGCCGTTTCGTCGACGCGGCGCAGCGGCGGCGCTTGAGTCCGCTGGCGCGCATCTGTCTGCATTTGGCCCAAGCGTGCGCGGCGGACGCGCCGGCGGCGAAGCTGGTGTTCGCCTCTCGCCACGGCGAGGTCAACCGCACGCATTTGATGCTGGAAGACATCGCGGCGGACTCTCCGGTTTCCCCCACGGTGTTCGGGCTTTCCGTGCATAACGCGATTGCCGGCACGCTGTCCTTGTTGCGGCGCGACGAGTCGGCGGCGACGGCGGTGGCCGCCGGAGAACGCACATTGGGCTACGGCCTGCTGGAGGCGGCGCTGACGGCGGCGGAAGACCCCGCGCAACCGGTGCTGCTGCTGTTCGCGGATCTGCCCCTGCTTCCGTTCTATCAAGGCGCCGACGACGCACTGGACCAACCCCAGGGCTTGGCCTTGCTGCTGCGGGCCGGCGCGCCGCGCTGGAGTTTGCGGCAGGACGCGCGCGCGCGCGCGCCGGAAGGCTGGCCGCCGCCGGCCTGGCTGGCGCACGGGCTGGCCGGCGGACGGACGCAGCTGGAACTGAACGGCTGGAGGCTGAGCCGTGAAGGGGCTTAGTTACGGCTGGCGCTTGCTGATGACGGCCTTGGCCTTCTCCTTGTTCAGCGAGGGCGCTTTGCTGCTGACGCTGGTGGTGTTTCCGGCCTTGCGTCTGGTGCCCAATCGCAACGGCCGCCGCCAGCGGCTGGCGCGGGCCATCATCCAGCGCGCTTTCGCCTTGTTCATCGGCTTCATGCGCCTCAGCGGCATCATGAGGCTGAGCATGAGCGGCGAGGGGCGGCTGGAACAGGCGCGGGGCACGCTGGTGCTGGCCAATCATCCGACGCTGATCGATGTGGTGGCGATCATCGCCCGCATGCCCAACGCCAATTGCGTGGTCAAGGCCGCGCTGTGGGACAGCCCCTTTCTGGGCGGCGTGGTGCGCGCTGCCGGCTATATCCGCAACGACGATTCCGGGAGCTTGATCGCGGATTGCGCCGCCTCGCTGCGACGAGGCGACAATTTGCTCATCTTCCCGGAGGGAACGCGCACCGTGCCCGGGCGCGAACTCAAGTTTCAACGCGGCGCCGCCCATATCGCGCTGGCGGCTCAGGCTCCCATTCTGCCGGTGACGCTGAGTTGCAGCCCGTCCACGCTGACCAAGGACAAGCGTTGGCATCAGATCCCGCCGCGGCGTTTCGACTTCGGCCTGGACGCCGGCCGGCCGCTGGCCCTGGCGGAACTGTTGCCGGCCGAGACGCAGCCGTCGCTGGCCTCCCGCCGTTTGAGCGAGGCCTTGCAAGATTATTTCAGCCAAACATTGGCAAGGAAGGAAAGCTGGACATGAGTGCGCTGGAACATGAAATCAAGTTGTTGATCATTTCGGCCCTGGAACTGGAAGACATGGGCGCCGAGGATATCGACGCCGAAGCGCCGTTGTTTGGCGAAGGACTGGGCTTGGATTCCATCGACGCGCTGGAATTGGGCGTGGCATTGAAAAAGACATACAAGGTGAAGCTGGAAGCCAACGACCCCGCCACCAAGGCGCATTTCGCCTCGGTGGCCAGCCTGGCTCGCTTTGTCGCAACGCAACAGGAAGCATGAGAATGACCCGTGAGCAAATTCTGAATGAACTGAGGATCATTCTGCAGGACACTTTCGAAATCGAGCCGGAGCGTGTGACGGCGGAGGCCAATCTGTTCGTCGATCTGGAGCTGGACTCGATCGACGCGGTGGACCTGGCGATCAAGCTGCAGCAACTGACCGGCAAACGCATCAAGCCGGATGGATTCAAAACGGTGCGGACCGTGGATGACGTGATCACCGCGGTCGAGCAGCTGCTGGCCGCCTGAGATGCCGGCGACGCGCCTGTTGGCGGTGCTGGGCGCTTGTTGTTATCCGCTCGCCGTTTTTCTGGGCCTGCAATATTTTCCGCCCCGCGCGGTGGGCGCCGCCTTGCTGCTGCTGTTCTTGCTGCGCTACCGGCGGCAAAGCCGCGCGCTGTGGCGAGACCTGGCCGCGGCCCAGCGCGGCGCCTTGCTGGGCATGATCGTCTTGTCCGCCCTGGTGGCCCTGACCGGCAGCGCCTTGCTATTGCGTTTGACGCCGGCGTTCATCAGCCTGTCCATGCTGTGGGTGTTCGCCCACTCGCTGCGTCATCCGCCCACGATGATTGAGCGCTTCGCCCGTCAGATCACGCCGGACTTGCCGCCGGAAGGCGTGGCCTACACCCGGCGCGTGACCCGCGTCTGGTGCGGGTTTTTCGTTTTCAACGCCGCGGCGGCCCTGTACACCGCCTTGCCGGCGGGGCAGGACTTCTGGCTCTGGTACAACGGCCTGGCGTCCTATCTGTTGATGGGCGCCTTGTTCGCCGTCGAATGGCTGTATCGGCGCTGGCGCTTTCCCGAGGCGCGGGCATGAGCGCGCTGGCTCTGGAGAGCGTGTTGATCGGCGGCCGCGACCCGGACAGGGTGGCGGCTTTGCGCGACGGGCGGCCCTTGACGTGGCGCGACTTCAGCGACGCGGTGGCCGGCGTGGCCGCCACGCTGGAGCCCGGCCGGCGTTATGCGCTGATCGCCGCGGACGCCTGGCTGTTCGCCGTCGCGCTGTTTGCGGTTTGGCGCGCGGACGCGGAGGCGATGGTGCCCAACAACGCCTTGCCCGCCACCTTGAACGGGCTGGCGGAGTCTTTCGACGAGGCGCTGGACGACGCCGCGCTGCGGGCGCGGATGGCTTCGCCGGGCGCGCCCGCAGCGGCGCGCCTGCTGGACGGCGAGCGCTGCCGGCTGACCTTGTTCACCTCCGGCTCCACCGGCGAGCCCAAGTCCATCGTCAAGCGCCTGCGGCAGCTCTCGGCCGAGGTGGCGGTGCTGGAGCGCAGTTTCGGCGCGCAAGCCGGCGACGCCTGCGTGCTGGCGACGGTGCCGCATCATCATATTTACGGGCTGCTGTTCCGTCTGCTGTGGCCGTTGAGCGCCGGCCGGGTCTTCGAAGTGTCGCCGCATTTCCTGCCAGAGGATTTGCTGGAGGCCGCCGCGGGCTTGGGCGAGGTGACCCTGATCGGCAGCCCGGCGCAGCTGTCTCGGCTGCCCGAGCTGATCGACCTGCCGGCCTTGCTGTCCCGCACGCGGCTGTGCGTGTCTTCGGGCGGCCCGCTGCCGGCTGACGCCGCCGCGGCGTTTGCCGCGGCCGGGGGCCAGGCGCCGCTGGAGATCTTCGGCAGCACCGAGACCGGCGGCGTGGCCTGGCGCCGTCAAAGCGACGGCGACCGCGCCTGGACGCCGCTGCCCTCGGTGCGCTGCTCCGTCGGCGAGGAAGGCGCGTTGCGGATCGTGTCGCCCTTCCTGCCCGACGACGCGCCCTGGCTGGCGTCGGACGCCGCCGAGTTTTTGCCGGACGGCCGCTTTCTCTTGCAAGGCCGGCGCGATCGCGTGGTGAAACTGGCGGAAAAAAGGCTGTCGCTGGGCGAGCAGGAACAAAGACTGGCCGATCATCCGTGGCTGGACGCCGCCGCGCTGCTGGTGTTGCCGGCGCGGCGCGACACGCTGTGCGCCGTCGTCGCGCTGTCGGCGCAGGGGAGGGCGCAACTCGCCGCCCTGGGCAAGTTGGCGACGCAGCAGGCGCTGCGGCGCTATCTGGCGGCCTGGTACGAGCCGGTGCTGTTGCCGCGTCGCTGGCGCTTTGTCGATGTTCTGCCGCAGACCGAACGCGGCAAGCCGGACCGAGCGGCGATGCCGGGATTGTTTTGAATTGGAAGGTATTGGCGCAATGACCCCCTCGCAGGCTTTCACGCCCCCTTATTCCGTGTTGGAACAGACGGAGGACGCCTGCCGCGTGTCCATCCCGCTGGCGGCGGACGCGGCCTGCTTTGACGGCCATTTTCCCGGCTTCCCGGTACTGCCCGGCGTGGTGCAGCTGCATTGGGCGGCGCGCATCGCCGCCCGGACCCTGGGCAGCGCCGGCGTTTTCGCCGGCATGGATCAGATCAAATTCACCGGCATCGTCCGACCGGGCGACGCCTTGGAACTGGTGTTGCAACTGGACGCGGCCAATGGCCGCCTGAATTTCGTCTATGAAGTGGCGGGCCGGAAAATGTCTTCCGGCCGGCTGCGGATGCAAGCGCAATGAGCTTCCGTCCCTGTCTGATCATTCCCTGCTACAACCACGGCTCCACCATGGGCGGAGTCTTGGAGCGGCTGCGGCCTTACGGCGTGCCTGCCTGGGTGGTGGACGACGGCAGCGAGGAAGCCACCCGGCAGACGCTGGAGGCGCTGGCGCGCGCGGAGCCCTGGGTGCGTCTGCTGCGTTTGCCGCGCAACGGCGGCAAGGGCGCCGCGGTCATGCATGCGATGCGGCTGGCCTACCGAGAAGGCTACAGCCACGCTTTGCAAGTGGACGCGGACGGTCAGCACGCGTTGAGCGACGTGCCGCGTTTTTTGGCGCGGGCGGCGGAGCGGCCCGACGCGGTGATCGCCGGCCGTCCCTTGTACGACGCCAGCGTGCCCAAAGCTCGTCTATACGGCCGCTATCTGACCCATTTCTGGGTCTGGATTGAAACGCTGTCCTTCGATATCGCCGATTCCATGTGCGGCTTCCGCTGCTACCCGTTGGCGGCGACGGAGGCTTTGCTGCGGCGAACCCGCATTCCGCGGCGGATGGATTTCGACATCGAGATCATCGTGCGTCTGCATTGGGCCGGCGCGCCGGTGCTCAACCTGCCGACCAGGGTGACGTATCCGAGCGGCGGCCTCTCCCATTTCGACGCCCTGCGCGACAATGCCCGCATCAGCCTGATGCACACCCGGCTGGCCTTGGGCATGCTGCCGCGCGCGCCGCGCTTGCTGCGCCGTCGCTGGCGCGAGGCGCGCGCATGAGCTGGGCGGCCACCGCGGAGCGCGGCTCGCTGCTGGGCATGAAAATCCTGCTGGGCTTCTACCGCCTGCTGGGCGCGCGCTCGGTGCGGCTGCTGCTCTATCCCATCGTCGCCTATTTCTTTCTCACCGGCCGCGCCGCGCGCGTTGCCTCAAGGGATTTTCTGCGGCGCGCGCGCGCCGCCCACGGCGTTTC
>NZ_JBMDJX010000045.1:0-23339 GCF_057809415.1 Chromobacterium sp. FG22
GAGCAGGCGCTGGTCCTGGTTGAAGGCGGAGGCGAAGCTGGCGAGCAGGGTGCTGGGGTCCATGGGGCGGTCCTTCGAACTATCCAAAATCAAAACACCCCCAAACCAGCCTTATGCAAAGCCCCCATGGCGACGGGCTTCGACCTGGTCTGCGGATGGGGGCCTTGAGGCGTAATGAGGGTGGAGATGACAAAATTTTAGTCAAAACATTTTAGATAACCGGCACTTAGCGGACAATCCTATAAAATTGCCATTTTCACAAACCTGTCCAAAAGGACAGGTTTAAACTCTTATCAATCCCCATGAGCGGCTTAAACCTTGTTTGCCGATATCAAAAAGTCCAAACAAGAAAAGTTATGGCTTGGTAAGAAAAGGTAAGAAGCGCTCAAAGTCAGGCTAAAGACCTGAATTGAATGTGTTTTTATCATGCTGTCTCCACTCAAGGCCCAGGCCAAGCACCTGCGCGCCGCAACCACTGGAGACCACCATGAAACCAAAACACAGCCTGCTGGCCCTGGCGGCCGTCTTTGCCACCGCGCTTCCGCTGGCGTCCCACGCCACCGTCACCCGAACCGGCGCCATCAAGTTCACTGGCAAAGTCACTGCGCCCAGTTGCTCGGTAAACGGCAGCAAAGCGATGGCTATTCCCGCTATTGATGTCACTCTGGACGAGATCTCCATGGACAAGGTGCAAGCCTTGGCGAGCAAACCCAGTGCTCCCAAAAAGCACTCAATAGTAATTGCCTGCACGGGCGCTAAAAATTTGACCGTGTCCCTCAAAGCTCTAAACGGCACCAACACGCTCACAGGCCAAACCAAGATCCTGAAGAACACCGCCAGCGGCTCACCGGCAGCTGGCGTTGGCATCGCGCTGTATCAGACGGGAACTGACACAAGCTATGACCTTGAGACTGGAGAACTGCTGAACAAGCCCACTCCAAGCGCAAGCGAAACCATCACGTTTGATGCCGCTTACGTTCAGGACCCGGCAGTTACCACGATGTCCGCCGGCCCCGTACAAGCCGCCCTCCCCTTCGAACTGAGCTACGACTAAGCCCTCGCCTCCTCCACCCACAGCGGCGGGTTTCCCGCCGTTGTCTATTTTCAGGGCCCCCATCATGAAAACCCTGCTGCAAGCCGCCGGCTTGGCGGCCTGGCTGGCCATGCCCTACGCCAACGCCGGCATCAGCCTCAACGGCACCCGCGTCATTTTCGACGGCGCGCATCCGGAAGCCGCCGTCACCGTGCGCAACCACGGCGCGGACATCCTGGTGCAGTCCTGGCTGGAAGCGCTGGACGGCGACAAGGTCAAACTGCCCTTCGCCATCACCCCGCCGCTGACGCGGCTGCCGGCCGGGCAGGAGCAATTGCTGCGCATCCTCTACGCCGGCGCCGGCGCGACCGATCAACGGGAAACCGCCTTCTGGCTCAATGTGCAGGAAATCCCGCAAGCCGCCGGGCAAGGCAATGTGCTGCAACTGGCGGTGCGCCAGCGCGTCAAGGTGTTCTACCGCCCGCCGGGCCTGGACGGCGACGCGCTGCAAGCGCCGGAACGCCTGCGTTGGCGGCTGCGGCGCGAGCGCGGCAGCAGCTGGCTGCAAGCGGACAACCCCAGCCGCTACCACGTGACCGTGACCGGCCTGACCCTGCTCTCCGGCGGAAAATCCAAGGAGATCAGCCGCGCCCGGATGCTGGCACCCGGCGCCGGCGAGCAATGGCCGCTGCCCGCCGACGCCGCAAACGACGCGTGCTTGCGCTACCAGATCATCAACGACTTTGGCGCCAGCCAGGCTTTTGAAGTCCGGCTGCAAGGCGCGGCGCCCGCCCAGCCGCGCCGGCTGGAGCCCTGAGCCGGCCGCCGGACCGCAAGGCGATGAGAAGCAAGCCGCTGACGCCCCCTGCCCGCCGCAGCGCCGCGACCCCTCTGGCCTGCGCCTGCGGGCTGATCGCCTGCGCGCAGGCGCTGGCGGCGGACGCGCCCGTCTTCAACACCCGTTTTCTGAAGCTGGACGGACAGGCGGCGGACCTCAAAGCGGTGCTGAGCGCCGGCAACGACATCCTGCCCGGCCGCTATCGCGTGGACATCCTGCTCAACCGCCAGCTGGCCGACCGCCGCGACATCCTGTTCCGCCAGGAACGGGACGGCAAAGTGCGTCCCTGCCTGGACGCCGCGCTGCTGCGCAAGCTGGGCGTCAAACTGCCGCCGTCCGGCCCCGGCGACGAGGCCTGCGTGGATCTGCCCCAACGCCTGGAGCACGCGCAAGCGCGCTACGACTCCACCCGGCTGCAACTTGAGCTTTCCGTGCCGCAAGCCCATCTGCTGCGCCGCGCGGACGGCTATGTCGACCCCTCGCGGTGGGACGCCGGCGTCAACGCCGCTTACGCCAATTACCAATTCAGCGGCCAATACCGCCGGGGCCAGCACGGCCGCGCCAGCCGCCAGTGGTATCTCGGCCTGCAAAACGGGCTCAATCTGGGCGACTGGCGCTTGCGCAACGACGCCACCCTCAACGGGAATACCGGCCAAGCGACAGAAATACGCAGTAACCGCACCCTGCTGCAGCGCGACATCACCGCGCTGCGCAGCCAGCTGGCGCTGGGCGAGCAATACACCGACGCCATGCTGTTCGACAGCTCGAGCATCCGCGGCGCGCAACTGAGCCAGGACGACGCCATGTTACCGGACAGCGAGCGCGGCTACCGTCCGGTGATCCGCGGCCAGGCGCGGAGCCAGGCCACGGTGGAAGTGCGTCAGAACGGCTATGTGCTGCACCGCGCCGACGTGCCGCCCGGCCCCTTCGAGTTCAGCGACATCGCCCCCTCCGGCTCCAACGGCGAACTGGAAATCACGGTGACCGAGGCCGACGGCAGCCGCCGCGTCAGCCATCAAGCCTTCTCCAGCCTGCCGCTGATGCAAGCCCAAGGTCGCTGGAAATACCACGCCGCGCTGGGCCAGTACCAGGGCGGCGAAGCGGCCCGTCCCGCGCTGGCCGCCGGCGCGCTGGTTTACGGCCTCAGCGACGACGGCACCGTGGCCGCCGGCTTCCAGCTCTCGCCGCGCTTCCAGGCCGTCAAGCTGGGCCTGGGCGCCAACACCCCGCTGGGCGCGCTGTCGCTGGACCTGAGCCAATCCCTCAGCCGCGCCCAAGGCGGCCGCAGCCAGGGGCAAAGCCTGCGCCTGCTGTACCACAAGGCCCTGCCCCGCACCCAGACCCAGCTCACCCTGGCCGCTTACCGCTACTCCACCGCCGGCTATCGCAGCTTCAACGATCACGCGGCGGACCTGGCCCAGCGCGCCAACCAACACCGCGCGCGCGCGCGGATGGACCTCAGCGCCCAACAGACGCTGGGCCGGGAAGGCCGCCGCGGCAGCCTTTATCTCAGCCTCAGCCGACAGAATGATT
The DNA here is from genome assembly GCF_057809415.1 of Chromobacterium sp. FG22. NCBI lineage: Bacteria > Pseudomonadati > Pseudomonadota > Betaproteobacteria > Neisseriales > Chromobacteriaceae > Chromobacterium > Chromobacterium sp. FG22. Next base: position 3,405 of record NZ_JBMDJX010000045.1, read on the forward strand.
GGGGGCGGCCCGGTGCCAGCCACAGCCTCAACCTGGCTTACAACCACCGTTGGAAACAATTCCATTACCACCTCAGCCTCAGCCGGAGCCGCGACGGCCGCGGCCAAGGCGACAGCCAGATCACACTGGGCTTCAGCCTGCCGCTGGACAGCGGGCGACACGCCCCGCAGCTCAGCGCCCAGCTTGGCCGCGACGCCCTGCACACCAGCCTCAGCGGCCAGTTGGGCGAGGCCGACAGCTACACCGTCTCCGTGGGCCGCGACAGCCAGGGCGACGCCAGCCTGAACGCCAGCGGCGTCCATCAGGGCGATGTCGCGCAGCTGAGCGCCGCCTACAGCGCCGCCCGCGGCCATCAGTCCGCCAGCCTGGGCTCTAACGGCGCCATCGTCGTCCACGGCGGCGGCGTCAACCTCAGCCGCGCCGTCGGCGACACCTTCGCCCTGCTGCAGGTGGACGGTGCCCCCGGCCTGAACGGCAACGGCTACAGCGTGCGCGCCGACGCCCAGCCTTATCGCGCCAACAGCCTGAGCCTGGACAGCCTCAAACTGGGCGCGGCGCTGGAACTGGAGGACGGCGTCAAGCAAGTGGTGCCGCGCCGCGGCGCAGTGGTGAAGGCCGTGTTCAAGGCGCGTAGCGGCCGGCGCGTTCAATTCAGCCTGCGCCGCCGCGACGGCAGCGCGGCGCCGTTTGGCGCCAGCGTGGAGGACGACGCCGGCCAACCCTTGGGCATCGTGGACCCGCAAGGCCGGACGCTGCTCTTGCTCACGCAACCGCAAGGCCTGCTGGCCGTGAAATGGAGCGACGGCGGCTGCAACGCCCGCTATAAGCTGCCGCCCGCCAAGCCGGGGCGTCATTACCTGCGGCTAGAACTGCCCTGCCTCTAAGAGCCTGTTCAATGTCTGCTACGCGTCGGCGATCCGGCGTTGAAAACCGCTTCGAAATGCTCATGTACCACGCGTACATTCCGCTTTCTCAGCTGTTTTCGCCTTGCCTCGCCTTAGCTCGCGAGACTTTGAACAGGCTCGAAGAACTTCTCTTAAACAAAGAAAAGGATACCCAAATGCACACGCCGCCTACCCGCCGCCCGCTGCTGGCCTGCCTCGTCTTGCTATTGGCGCTGGGGAGTTGCAGCCACCCAAGCCACGCCGATTGCAAAGTGGTTTCATCAACCATCACTCCAGCGCTTCCCGATCCCTTGGTGATTCCATACCTGGCGCCCGCCGGACACCTGATCGCCAAGCAGGTGCTGAAAACCACGGTCAAATGCGACAAGCGCAGCGCCAACGGCCAACACAACTGGTACGCCTTTTTGTCCTATGGCAACACCGACAACGGCAGCTCATCGCTTAGTGGCGTCAGAAAAACCCAAACTTCCGGCATCGGCATTCGCTGGATAAACAGCAATACCCACTCCGGAAAATCTCAGACCTTCAGCACCACAAGTCTGAACAATGGCCGTACCAATCTACGCGGCATGCCCTTGAACGATACCGTCACCATTACCGACACGATCGAGCTGGTCACAACCGGCCCGGTGACATCTGGGCGGCTCAATCCGGAAAGCCATGCCGTCAACTACAAGAACAAGAAAGGCGGCGATCACGGACAGCCCCTCTACACCTACTCCTTCAATCAGCCCGCCATCAGGGTGATAGGCTGCTCGTTCAAAAACGCCGGCCAAACCGTCCGCCTGCCCGACGCCAGCACCCGAGACTTCACCGGCGCCGGCCGCGCCGGCGATAAGCCGTTCAACATCGACCTGGACTGCGCGCCCGGCACCAGCGTCAGCGCCAAATTGAGCGACGCCAACGCGCCCGGCGCCGCCGGCACGCTGCTGAGCATCGCCGGCGGGCCTGGCAGCGCCCAAGGCATTGGGCTGGAGCTGCAGCGCCAGGGCGAAACCGGCGCCTATACGCTGGGCACCGAGTTCACCAGCCTGGCGGCCAGGCAACAGCACGCGCTGCCCATGGTGGTGCGCTACGCCGCCAGCGGCCCCGCCATCCGGCCCGGCCTGGTCAATGCCGCCGCCACCGTGGAGCTGAGCTTTGATTGAGTCCCCGACAATGCAATAAGGCCAGGCATGACGCCCGGCCTTAGAACCTGTTTACGATCTGCTGCGCGTCGTGGAGCGTTACACGGTGAGTACGCCTTCGAAATGCTCATGTACCACGCGTACATTCCGCTTTCTCAGCCGCAACGCCTTGTCTCGCCTTAGCTCGCGAGATCGTAAACACGTTCTTTAGAGTCCGTTCACAACCTACTGCGCCTCAGTCCTCCGCGCCCCAGCGGATGCTGCCCGGTTCCGGGCATTGCCAGGAAGCCATCAGCCGCTGCCGGATTTCCGCCAGCGATTGCCGCGCCAGCAAGCGGCCGTCGCGGAACACCGGCCGCAATTCGCCACCCTCCGCCTGCTCCGCCGTCTGCTGCTGGTGCAGCACGTAATGATCGCCCTCGCGCTCCACCCGCAGCAGTCCCTTGGCGGATTTCTTGGTGCCGTCGTCCGTGGCCGGGTCCTTGTAGATATCCACCGCCTCGCCGTCCACTTCCGCGTAAATCGCCTTCAGCGCATAGCCGAAGGTGTCCCGCGAATTCATGCCGTAGACAAAGCTGCCGATGCCGAACACCACATTGCCGGAGGCGAAGCCCTTGGCCGCCAGCCGGCGCAGGATGGCGCGGGCGCGCGGCAGGGTGATGGAGTCGCCGTAGATCAGGCCCACATGGCTGTCCAGCAGCCGGTAGCCGGCGTCGCTGACCGTGCCGCCGTAAATCTCCCACAAGCACTCCACCGCGCCCTTGCGCTCGGCCTCCGTCACCCGCTGGCCGTCGCTCAGCGCCGTGTACGCGCCGTCCGCGTCCCGCGCCGGCAGGCCGTCGACGCGGACCAGTTCCTCGTCGCGGTAGCCGGTGAGAATTTTCACCGGATCGCCGGAATCCGGACGGAACACCACCTTGGCGTTGCCCAGCGCGTCCGGCCGCCGCGCCAGGATGTCGTCCTTCAGTTCGCGGGCAATCACCGTGAGCACGTTCCAGAAATCAAAGGTATCGCTGACGATGGACACCATGCCCCGCGGATAGTCCTGGCTGACGAATTCCCGCACCACCTCCCGTTCCGCCAGCCGGCGCAGCGCCGCCTCCTCCAGCCCGGCGTGGGCCGGATCGCGGCGCAGCCGCTGCAGCGTCAGCAGGATGCGCAGCGCCATCACGCTGTGCTCCGACGCCGGAATGGAGCCGCCCACCAGTTCCCGCTCCGCGTCCGCGTCGTAGAAATCCTCCAGATAATCCAGCGCCGGAATGGTGTCGGTGCCGGTGAAGGACAGCAGATGGCCGGCGCCGCAGCGCATGGCGTCGTGCACCCCGCTCATGCCGCGCATGGAAAAATCATGGCCCTGCCAATTGACGAACTCCGGCGCGCTGCCGGTGAGGCGGGCGAAGTAATCCAGCAGCTTGCGGAATTCAAACGCGATGGTGGCCACGGTGGACGGCTTCCAGGATTCGCAGCTGAACAGAGTTTCAAAATAGGTGGCCACCCAGGGGAAATCCGGATGCGTGTTGCTGAAGATCACCGGCGGCACCTTGATGTCCACCCGCGCGCCTTCCGGCAGGGAGCGGATTTCCAGCGGCAGATGACCCAGCGCGTGCAGCGCTTCCAGCCGGCCTGCCGGCACCGCGCCGGCGCCCAGCGCCGTATCCATGCGGCGCTGGTATTTGCGCACCGCCTTGTCCCGCGGCTGGCGGAAGAATTCTTGGTCGAACAAATCGATCAGGTATTGCTGGATGAAACCCTGCAGGCCGAACCACACCACCTTATTGTCGAACAGCTCCGGCAGCACCGGCGCGTACTTGGCCGAACGCGGGGTGAAATTGGCCACCAGCTTGGTGGTGGCCGCCGGATACATGGAGGGATGGCCGGTTTTGTAGAAGTCCGCCAGGTTGAACGGCTGCAGTTGGTTCAGTTCACGGGCCAGGGGGTGGATGGGGGCGTTCATGATGGATTCCCTATCTAAATTAAGTGAGTCAAACCAGCTGGCAGCGGACATCCGCCGTCCAGTCGTTACGGCTGAATACCTGCTGGTAATGTTCCAGCAGCGGCTCCAGGCCATGGCTGAAAATACCGTGGGTCACATACAGGTACAGCGGCGCGTCCAGACCTTGTTCCCGCTGGCGAGCGCGCAGCGCCTTGGCCAGCTCGGTGAAGGTGCGGCCGCCGTCGCAGATATCGTCCACTACCAGCAAGGGCAGCGCCGGCAAAGGGCCGGCCACCTGGGTGCCGCTGATGCGGCCGCTTTGGGTGTCCCTCACCTTGTCCGCCAGCACCGCCTCGCAGCCCAACTCCCGCGCCAGCTTCAGCACCCGCTTGCGCGCGCCGGCGTCCGGCGCCACCAGCGCCGCCGGGCCCACTCGCTCCAGCACCCGGCGCAGCGCCGGCAGCGGGTCTTCCACTTCCACCCGGTCCAACAGTGCGGTCACCACATCGCTGTGCGGGTCCTGGATCACCACCCGGCTGTAGCCTTGGGCATTGATCAGCTGGCAGAACACCTTGGCGCTCAAGGCCTCGCCCGGGTTGGCCACCCGGTCCTGGCGCGCATACGGCACATAGGGCAGATGCAAGGCCAGCGGGCGGCCCGGGTAAGCGCGACGCAGCGCGTCGCTCAGCATCAGCAAACTCATCACCGCTTGCGCGTTCGGCAGATGGGCGTGCAGGCGCAAGGCCTGCGCCGGCGCGTCCACTTCCACCGACACCTGCACTTCCCCACCGGGAAACACCGTGCTCTGAAAGGCCAGCGGCTGGCTGCCGCCTTGCTGCGAATCCGCGAAAATCTTGAACATGATGCTGACTCCTGCGCTGCGTTGACTTACTTAGTTGATAATTTCAACTAACATGCGCACAGTATAAATTTACTTAGTTGAGTTTTGCAACTATATGGCGGAAAATATTGGAAAAGCCAAACCGGAGACCTCCTATGAGCCCCTCGCGCCCCGCGCCCGCCGTCAGCGTGGACATTGTCCTGCTCACTCTGGGCGCTGCCGGCCTGCAAGTGGCGCTGCACCGCCGCAGCCACGCCCCCTGCCAACACCAGCTGGCGCTGCCCGGCGGCTATGTGCATGTGGATAAGGACGACAGCTGCGAAGCCACCGCCATGCGCGTGCTGCGCGACAAGACAGGGCTGGAGCCGCGCTATCTGGAACAGTTGCGCACCTTCGCCGGTCCGCGGCGCGACCCGCGAGGCTGGTCGGTGGCCATCTCCCACGTGGCGCTGATCCCGCTGCAGCAACTGCAGGACGCCGGGGACGGCGTATTCCACTTTTACGATGTGGACCAGCTGCCGGAGCTGGCCTTCGACCACGCGGAGCAAGTGCGGGAAGCGGTGCAGCGGGTGCGCAACAAGGCCAGCTACTCCACCCTGCCCTGCTGGCTGCTACCCGAACGGTTCACCCTCACCCAGCTGCAACGCACTTACGAGCAGATTTTTGGCGAGACCGTGTCCCGCGGCACTTTCCGCTCCCGCTTGGGCATCAAAGTGGCGGACGCCAAGCCCGGCGAATACGCGGACGAGGCCGCCATTCTGGAAGCCACCGAAGAATTCCTCGGCGGCAAGCAGCGTCCGGCGCGGCTGTTCCGCATCAACCGGCTCAGCCTGTTCAAGCGCGCGCGCTGGTAAGGCCTAAAGAGTCTGTTCCAAGGCCGGCCCGGCTGTCATCTTGACGCTCCCGCCTTCCCCACTCAGGCTGCCATGCGCCGCGCCCGACAGCGCGGCCATGAGCCTGCCCGCGTCCTCCGCGCCGCGCAGGCGTTTCTTAGAGCAGATCTTTGTGGAGCTCATAATGAATATATTTAATTTGCACCGGCGGCATCCCCGTTTTGTCACTGTCGGGGAGGAGCGGCCATGAACGCCCAAGCCACCCCGGTCCTGCTGCAACTGCAAGACCTGTTGCAAGAGCTGCGCGCCAACGCCCAGGGCCGGCCGGAACTGGAAGCCTTGTGCCGCAAGCTGGACCGCCGCTATCTGGAGGTGGACGAGGGCCTGACCCGCAGCGTGCTGCGTTTTCACTCCGCCACCCAAAGCCTGCAAGCGCTGATGTCCTTGCTGCTGAGCTGCCCGGACACCAAGACGCTGAACGGCGAGCAGATCGCGGCGCTGCTGGAGCCGGTGCGGCAGGAGTTGCAAGCTGCCCATAAGCTGATTTGCAAGGTGATGTAAACGCGACAACGCCGCGGCGGAAGCCGCGGCGTCGGTCAAACGCCCCGCATGGCCGGCAGGGCAAGGCTCAGAGTCCGAGAAGCGGATGCTCAGAACGACACGGTGCCGGACAGCAGGAAGGTGCGCGGCGCGCCCAGGCCGCCGGACAAGCCGCTGCCGTCGCCGCCGCTCCACGAACCCACCCAGTAAGCGCGGTTGGCGACGTTTTGCACCGAGGCGCGCAAGGTGATTTCCTTGGCGGCCAGCTTGGTGGTGTAACGGGCGCCCAGGTCAAACGTGGTGTAGGACGGCAAGGACAGCTGGTTGTTGTCGCGGACGAAGCGCTCGCCCACGTACTGGGCGTTGCCGGTGGCGGTCAGGCCCGGCAGGGCGGCGATATCGTATTCCACGCCCAGCTTGGCCATCACCTTGGGCACGCCGGAGGCCTGCTTGCCCAGGTGCGCCGGGTCCAGCGCCTTGGTCAGCTCGGCCCTGGTGTAGGACGCGCCGCCCATCAGACGCAGGCCGCGGCTGGCCTCGCCCCAGAAGCTCCACTCCAGGCCGCGGTTGCGCTGTTCGCCGTACACGCCGAACACATTGCTGTCCGGGCTGGTGTAAGCGCTGGGCCGGGCGATCTGGAACAGGCTCAGGCTATGGGTGAGGCCGCCCCAATCCAGCTTGGCGCCCAGTTCGTACTGCTCGGTCTGATACGGCTGCAGGCTTTCGCCGGCGTTCTTGGCCGTGTCCGGCGCCACGCCGCCCTGGTTCAGGCCCTGGATGTAGTTGCCGTAAACCGAGAGCTGGTCCGAAAGCTTGACCAGCAAGGCGGTGGCCGGGGACCAACGGCTTTGGTCGTAGTTGGAGGTTTGCGCGCCGGCGGCGTCGTAGTTGCTGCTCTGCACGTTCTGACGCCGTGTGCCCACCGTCCACTGCACCTTGCCGTCCATGAAGGACAGCGTATCCGCCAGGGCGATGCTGCCCAGCTTGTCCTGAACGCTCCTGCCCATATACCGGAACGCCGGCATGGACCCGAAGGACGGCGCATAGTAATTGGTGTTGAAGGTGGGGCCCATTCCATCCCGGTAGCTGCGCTCCGAGGTGAAGCGCGTGGCCGCCAGCGACCACTTATGCTGAATCTTGCCGGTGTCGAAATGACCGCGCACGCCGGCCTCGCCGGATTTCTGCGTGCCCTCGTTCATCAGGCGGAACGCGCTCACGCTGAGGTCGCCGGCGTTATTGAGCAAGCGGTCGCGCGTGATGGTGGCGTCGAAGTCCGCCTTACGATGGCCATACGCGCCGTACAGGGTCAGCGCCTCGCTCAGCTCGTATTCGCCGCGCAGCAAGGCCACCTGGGTGGTGTTGGTATTGGTGGCCCAATCCGGCGCAAACTGGTAATCGCCTTTCTTGGGCGTGGGCACTTGGGTCACGCCCGGGGCGATGGAGAAGATGCCGAAGTAATTGATGCCGTCCATCTTTTCGCGCTGCCGGTAAAGGTCCAGCGAGACGCGGGCACGCTCTCCGCGCCAGTCCAGGCCCAGCGAGGCCAGGTTCATGCCCTGTTTCTGCTTGTCCACCGCGGTGTCGCCGTTGCGGTAAACGCCGTTGAAGCGCACGCCCCACTGCTGCCTGTCGCCAAAGCGCCGGCCCGCATCCACGTGCACGCCGGGCATATTGTCGGATTCATAAGTCGCGGTGACCGAGGTCAGCGGCGTGTTGCCCGCGCGCTTGGGCACGATGTTGACGCTGCCGCCCAGGCTGCCTTCCGGCGGCATGCCGTTGAGCAGGGTGGACGGCCCTTTCAGCACTTCCACCCGCGCCGCCATCTCGGTGGAGCCGCGCAGATTGGGCGCCATGCCGATCAGGCCGTTGAAGGTGATGTCGTTGGCCGAGGTGGGGAAGCCGCGGATATTGAATTTCTCGAGGATGGTGCCCTTGCTGGCCACGTGAACCGAGGGATCGGCGGCGCCGATCAGCGCGCCTATCTCGCGCGCCTGCTGGTTGGCCACATAGTCCTCGGTGTAGCTGATGGTGCTGAACGGCGTGTCCATCACGTCCAGATTGCCCAGCACGCCCACCCGGCTATCGGTGGCCAGCTGGCCGCCGGCGTAGACGCGGCGGCCTTGCACCACCACCGGCGCCAGCCGTTCCGGCGCGCCGTTGCTGGCCTGGGCCGGCGCATTGTCCGCCGCCAGCGCCGCCGGCGCCAAGCTCAGGCCGGTGCCGCCAAAGCCCACCATCAGGGCCAGATGGGTGGCGGCGCGCAGCGTATTCAGGGGGAAGGCGGATTGCGGCGCGAGTCGGCGTGTAGTTGATATGGGGGAGGCCGACCGTTTCTGACTCAACATCCAGATTCCTTTCTACGTGAGGAGATTGTTTCACTTCACTATGTATTCCGAAGCAAAGTGCGAAACCCTCAAATAGAAATGAAAATCATTTTTGATAGCACATCGTCAAGTCAACTCGCACCCGGCTTAGCGCTTGTCAACGTCTCGCGAGCAAGAGCAAAAACCGCTGAGAACCTGTTTACAATCTGCTGCGCGTCGGCGATACGGCGTTGAAAACGCCCTCAAAATGCTCATGTACCACTCGTACATTCCGCTTTTTCGGTCGTTTTCGCCTTGTCTCGCCTTAGCTCGCGAGATCGTAAACACGTTCTGAGAAAGCGGAATGTGCAAGGGGTAGGAGCATTTTGAACGCGCGCCTCACGACGCGCAGCAGATCATGAAAACTGGTTTCAAGAGCTACCTTGGTGAACATAGAGGCCGCTGGTGGGTATCGCCTACGGCTCCTCCCACCCTACACAGGCTTGCTCGTCATCAGTAGGGTGGGAGGAGCGCAGCGATACCCACGCGGAAATCTCTTGAAGGGCCGGGACACATCGGCTGCGCGGTTTTCCGTGTACCGCGCTGGATTTCAAAACACGGCAGCAAAGATCGTAAACCGGCCTTCAGCTGCGATAGCCCTTGATCACCTCATCCCCAATCCGGTTCAGGCAGCTCAGGCTGGCCGTGCACAGATACCAGGTTTCGGCGTCGGCGAAGATCACCTTGCCCTTGCGCCAGGCCTTGGTCTGCCGCAGCAGCGGGTTGTCCAGGGTTTTCAGATTCAGGGCCGGCCGCCGCTCCATCACCGCGGTGCGGTCTATCACGTACAAGATGTCCGGGTCCGCCTGCTGGATGAACTCATTGGAAATGGGCTGGCCGTGCAGGCCGCTATTGGTCTCATTGCTGGCCGGCTTCACGCCCAGGGTGTCGAAGATGTAGCCGTAGCGCGAGCGCACGCCGTAGGAGGTGAAAGCGCCGTTGTTGTGCAGCACGATCAAGGCCTTTTCCGGGCGGCCGGCGGTCACCTCGCGCACCTGCTTGATCTTGGCGTCGATCTCGCCGGCTTTCTCGCGCGCCAGCGCCTCCTTGCCCAAAATCCGGCCCAGGGTCAGCAAATGCTCCTTGGCCGTGTCCAGGGTATGGCCGGGGCGGTTGTTGAGGTCGATGTCGTAATGCAGCGTCGGCGCGATGCGGCTCAGCTCCGGATAGCTCTGCGCCTGCAGCGGCGAGATCAGGATCAGGTCCGGCTTGAGCGCGTGCAGCCGTTCCAGATTGGGCTGGATGGTGGTGCCCACGTCCATCACCTTGGGGTTCTGCTCGTACTTCTTCAGGAAGCCGGCCACATAGTCCTTGGAGATGCCCGCCACCGGCGCGCCCAACTGGTCCAGCGCGTCCAGCTCGCTCATGTCGAAGGCCACCACCCGCTCCGGCCGCTTCTTGATCTGGGTGGTGCCCAGCTCGTGCTTGACGGTGACAGGGGCGTAGGCGGCCTGGGCCGCCGGCGCGGCGGCGGCCGCTTCCGGCGCGGCCTGTCGGGCGTCGCAGCCCAGCAAGCCGCCGGCCACGGCCAGCGCCAGCAGGGCCGCGCGCGCGCGCGGCGTCTTATGAATGCTCATACGGTTTCTCCAGTGGGTGAGGGATTGAAGTAATTGCAGACGAAGCCGCGCTCGCTGGGCAGGATGTCCACGGCCAGGCCGTAGAGATCGCGCAGCCGCGCCTGGGTGACCACCTCGGCCACCGGGCCGCAGCCGTGCACCGCGCCCGCCTTCATCGCGACGATGTGGTCCGAGTAATTGGCGGCGAAGTTGATGTCGTGCACCACCAGGATCACGGTGCGGCCTTGTTCCTCGCTCAGCCGGCGTATGGCCTGCATGATGCGCACCGCGTGCTTCATGTCCAGGTTGTTGAGCGGCTCGTCCAACAGCAGGTAGTCGGACTGCTGGGCGATACTCATCGCCAGAAAAGCCATCTGCCGCTGGCCGCCGCTGAGCTCGTCCAGATAGCGGGCGCGCAGCGGCTGCAAGCCCAGGAAGGCCAGCGCCTCGTCCACCGCGCGGCGGTCGTCCCGGCTCAGCAGGCCCTGGCTGTAAGGGAAGCGGCCGAACCCCACCAGTTCCTCCACCGTCAGGCGCAGACCGATATTGGGGTGCTGACGCAAGGTGGCCACGCGCTTGGCGTAGCTGCGCAGCGGAATCCGCTCTATCTCCTCGCCGTCCATCAGAATGCGGCCGGCGCTGGGCTTCAACAGCCGGGCGATGGACATCAGCAGCGTGCTCTTGCCGGCGCCGTTGGGGCCGATCAGCGAGGTGACTTGCCGGGAGGGAAAACTGAGATTGACGTCGCGCAGCACTTGTTTGTCGCCGTAGGCTTTGTAGACGCGCTCAAGCGTGATCATGCATGTCCTCTGCTGCGCACCATCAGCGCCAGGAAATAGGCGCCGCACACCAGGTTAACCAGGATGCTGACGGTGGTTTTGTAATTGAACAGCTGCTCCACCAATAGTTGGGCAGCAATGAAGATGGCGATGGCGACGGCGCAGGCCAGCGGCAGCGTGACCCGGTGCCGGAAGGTGCGCGCCAGCGCGTAAGTGATGTTGGCGACGAAGACGCCCATGAAGGCGGTGGGCCCCACCAGGCTGGTGGACACCGCCGCCAGCACCGCGATCAGCGCCAGTTGCATGCGCACATTGCCGGGGTAATCCACGCCCAGGGAAATGGCCTGCTCTCGCCCCAGCAGCAGCACGTCCAGCACCGCCAGCCGCCGGCGCACCAGCCAGGCCGCGGCCGCGGTCAGCAGCGCGGCGAACAGCAAGGCCCCGGGCTGGACCCGGTTGAAGGAGGCGTAGCTGAAGCCCTGCAGGATGGCGAACTCGCCGGGGCTGGTCTTGAGCTGGATGAACTGGGTGAAGGTGCCCAGCACCATGGTCAGCACCAGGCCGCTCAGCAACAGCAGATAGAGATCGTTGCGCTCCTTGCGGAACAGCGCGCGGTGCAAGGCCCAGGAATAGGCCAGCATCACCGCGATGGACAGCAGCGCGTTGCCGTGGCGGCCCAGCAGCGCCAGGCTTTGCGCGCCCAGCAGCAATACCAGCAGCGCCTGCAGCAATAGGTAGATCGCCTCGTAGCCCATAATGGCCGGGGTCAGGATGCGGTTGCCGGTCAGCGTCTGGAAGGTCAGCGCGGACACGGCGATGCAGACGCCGGCCACCCCCATCGCCGCCAGGCGGATCAGGCGGTTGGGAATCACGTAATCGAAATCCAGGCCGGAGCCCAGCAGCAGGAACAGCAGCGCCAGCGCCGCCGCCAGCGCCCAGACGCCGCGGCGGATCAGGGCGTCCCTCATTTGTGCTTCCATAGAATCATCATCAGGAACAGGACGCCGCCCACGCTGCCCGCGGTCAGGCCGATGGGCACTTCAAACGGGTAGATCAGCAGGCGGCCTATGATGTCGCAGACCAACATCAACAAGGCGCCGCAGGCGGCGACGATGGGCAGCGTGCGCTGCAGGTTCTCGCCCCAGCGCAACGCCACCAGATTGGGAATGACCAGGCCGACAAAGGGAATGGCGCCCACGGTGATGACGGTGGCGGCCACCGTCACCGCCACCAGCACCAGGCCCAGCGCCGCGGTGGCCGCATAGCTCAGGCCCAGGCTGGCCGCCATCTCCTCGCCCATGCCCAGCACGGTGAAGCGGTGGGCGTAGCAATACGCCAGCGCGACGATGGGCAGGATCAGGTAGACGATCTCGTAATTGCCTTCGACGATCTTGGAAAAATCGCCCAGCAGCCAGCCCTGCATGCTTTGCAGGATGTTGTGGCGGTAGGCGTAGAATTCGGCCACGGCGCTGAGCACGCTGCCGTACATCAGCCCTATCACCGGCACCAGCACGGTGTTCTTGAACTGGATGCGGCGGATGATGGCGATGAAGACCAGGCTGGAGACAAAACAGAAAGCCAGCGCGAACAGCATCCGCCCCAGATTGCCGGCCTCCGGCGCCAGGCTCAGCCCCACCAGGATGCCCAGCTTGGCCGCGTCCAGCCCGCCGGAGGTGGCCGGCTCCACAAAGCGGTTGCGCACGATCTGCTGCAGGATGACCCCGCACACCGACAGCCCCACCCCCACCAGCAGCAGCGCCGCCAGGCGCGGCAGCCGGCTGGCGGTGAGGGTCAGCCAGCTGTCGTCGGACAGGGCCAGCGGCCCGGTCCAGGCCATCTGTTTGGCCCCCACCATCAAGGACAAGCCGCTGCAGGCCAAGAGCAGCAGCGGCAAGGCGAGTCGTTTCAAGACAGGGCCTCTGCGGCCGGCGCCGCGGTGATGCGCCAGCCCTTGGCGCTTCTGCGCTGCTCCAGGAAGTGGGCGTAAAGGCCGGCGCGCGCGCTCAGCTCGGCATGGCTGCCTTGCTCGCGCACCTTGCCGTCCTCCAGCACCACGATCTGGTCCGCCATTTCCACCGTGGACAGCTGGTGGGCGATGACGATCAGGGTGCGCTTGCCGCGCAGCCGGGCCAGCGCCTCGGCGATGGCGGCCTGGTTCTCGGTGTCCAGCGCCGCGGTGGCCTCGTCCACCAGCAGGATGGGCGCGTCCTTGATCAGCGCCCGCGCAATGGAAATGCGCTGGCGCTCGCCGCCGGACAAGCGCGCGCCGCCCTCGCCCACCGGCGTGTCCAGGCCCTGCGGCAGGCGTTCGATGATTTCCTCCACGCCGGCCAGCCTGGCCGCCGCCAGCACTTCGGCGTCGCTGGCGTCCGGCTTGCCGATGCGGATGTTGTCGCCGATGCTGCCCTGGAACAGATAAGCGTCCTGGAAGATCTGGCTGATCTGGCCGGCCAGCCGTTCGCTGGACAGATCGCGGACATCCACGCCGCCCACTTTCACCTCGCCCTGGTCCACATCGAAGAAGCGGGCGATCAGGCGCAACACCGTGGTTTTGCCGGAACCGGACGCGCCCACCAGCGCCGTCATGCTGCCCGGCGCTATCCGCAGGCTGAGCTCGCTCAGCACTTGCACCTGTTCCGGCCCGTAGCGGAAGCCCACCCGGTGCAACTCCACCGAGGCGTCCGCCGGTTCGCCGGAACGGACCGGCTCGGCCATGGGCTCCACCTCGAACAGCTTGGCCACCGCCTGCAGCTGGCCGCGCGCGCCGCGCAGCACCTCGCTATAGCCGGCCACGTCCAGCAGCGGGTCGATGAAGCGGCTCATCAGCATCAGCGCCACCAGCGCCGGAATCACCGTGGCCGGGGTCAGGCCCAGGCCGGCATGGTCGCTCAGCCACAGCGCGGCCACCAGCAGCAGCGCGGCGAAACTGGCCTGCACCGCCCAGACGTTGAGCACCGAGGACAAGGCCGACAGCCGGATCAGGCGCCGGCCGGAGCGCTGCTGCTGGGCGATGGCCTGCTCCAGAAAACGCGTGCCGCCGCTTTCGCCGTTGAAGGCGCGCAGCACCGATTGCGCCTGCGCGAACTCCACCATGCGCTGGCTGCTCTGGCCGGCGTGCTGCTGATAGGCCTGGTCCGCGCGCTGGCTCAGCCGCGCGGTCAGCCCAAACACCAGCAGCAGGCAAGGCAGGCTGGCCAGCCCCACCCAGCCCATCAGCGGATTGACGGCGAACAGCGCGCCCAGCACCACCACCGGCGTCACCACGCCGACAAACAACGGGGTGAACACATGGGCCGGCAGCTGGGCCATTTCCATCATGCCCTGAGTGGCGATGTGATTGAGCCGGGCGGTGTTGCCGGCGCTGAACCAGCCCACCGGCAGGCCGCCGACATGCTCGGCCAAACGGTGGCGTCCGCCTTGCAGCACGGCGATGCCGACCGCGATGCCGGCTTTCTCCACCTTGCGCCGCAAGCCCCAGCACAGCGCCACGCCCAGCGCCTGCGCCGCCAGCCACGCGCCGGCCGCGCGCGCCTCGCCGGCCAGCAGATGGCTGAGCACCGGCGCCAGCATCACGATGGTCACGCCGCACAGCAGGCTGTAGGTCAGCGCCAGCCACGCGTAACGGCGCAATTTGGCCGCGTCCTCCCCCAGCAGCCGAATAAAAGTCTTCAACATTGCGGCACCAATCCTTCCTGTTCTGCTTCTCCGGCCTTGCCGTAATGACCCTGCGCCCACAGCCGCGCGTAGCAGCCGCCCTGTTCCAGCAACTCATGGTGGCGGCCGCGCTCGATCAGCCGGCCCTTGTCCACCACCAGAATCTGGTCCGCCTGCATCACCGTGTCCAGCCGGTGCGCGATCACCACCAGGGTGCGGCCGCGGGCGAAGGCGGACAGCGCCTGCTGCAGCTTGACCTCGTTTTCCGCGTCGGCGGCCGCCGTCGCCTCGTCCAGCACCAGCACCGGCGGGTCCAGCAACACCGCGCGGGCGATGCTCAGCCGCTGGGCCTCGCCGCCGGAAAACTGCACGTCCTCGCCGATCACCGCCTCGTAGCCGCGCGGCAGCTCGAGAATACGATCATGGATATTGGCCATGCGCGCGGCTTCCTCGATTTCCGCCTGGCTGGCGGAAGGCCGGCCCAGCGCGATGTTGTCGCGCACGCTGGCGTGAATCAGGCGCACGTCCTGCAGCACGAAGCCGATGCGCCGATACAGCTCCGCGCTGTCCAGCTGCCGCAAATCCACGCCGCCCAGGGTGATGCGCCCGGCGCTGGGATCGAAGAAGCGCAGCAGCAGCCGCGCCAGCGTGGACTTGCCTGCGCCGGAGGGGCCGACGATGGCCGTCACCGTGCCCGGGGCCAGCGTGAAATCGATGCCGGACAGCACCGGCTCCTGCTCGGAATAGCCGTAACTCAGCCCTTCCACGCGGATTTCGGCGTCGGCCGGCCGCGCCGCGCCGGCGGCGGTTTCCAGCACCGGGGTCTGCAGCAGCGCGTGCACGCGCTGGGCCGCGCCGGTGGCGTGGTTCAAATCATGAGTGATGTAGCTCAGCATCAAGAGCGGCGAGCTCAGGCCCGGCGCCACCAGGGCGAAGGGCAGCACGTCCACCGGGGCGATCCAGCCCAGGCCCACCATCAGCGCGCCGAAAGCCAGCACCACGCCCAGCACCGACACCGGCGCGATGATGGCATTGGCGTTGGCCATCGCGCTGACCAGCGGCCGGGTGAAATCGGTGAAGGCGCTGGCGAAGGCGTCTATCGCCGCGCGGTAGCTGCCGTGCGCCTTGTGCTGCGCGCCAAAGGCCTTCACCACCGGAATGCCGTTGACGAACTCCACCACCGCGTTGTTGATGCGCGCCATGCCGGCGCCAAAGCTCTCCATATTGGCCGCGCTGGCCTTGTGCGCCCGCGCGAAGAACAGGAAGAACAGCGGAAACGGCAGCAGCGAGGCGATGGCCATGCGCCAGTCCATCGCGAACAGATACGCAATGGAAGCCAGCACCGCGCCCGCGCTGCGCCCCAGCGTGGTGTAGAAATGGGCGGTCAGGCTGTGCAGGGTGCCGATATCGTCGTGCATCGCCTGCTTGACCTCGCCCGAGGCGCGGCTGGTGAACCAGCCCAGCGGCACCTTGGCCAGCCGGCGGGTGATGGCCAGACGCAGCAGGCCGGTGATGCGGTTGTCCGCCAGATGGGCCACCACGTCGCCGGCCAGGATCAGCGTCATGCCGGCGAACAGGCAAAGCAGGCTCAGGCCCACCACCCGCCACAAGACATCGCCGCCCAAGGCGGCCGTGCCCTGACCCAGCGCCAGCTGCGCGATATGGGCGACGCCGGCCAGCGGCGCCAGGCTCAGCATGGACCCCAAACCCGCCAGCAAGCCGGCGGCGATCAGCCGGCCGCGTATCGGCGCCAACACGCGGGCGATAGGCCCGACCGCGGCCGCCTCTCCCAAAACCTCTTCCTCAACACTCATGACAACTCCTCTACGACACGAATTAATGAATGCGGCTTGCACGCGCCCTGCCCCAGGCCGGCCTCCACGCTGCGGCGGCAAGCCTGCAGGCCGAGCGCGACGTATTTCTCCACCGACGACACCGACACCTGCAGCTCCGCGGCGATATCGCCGTAGCTCATGCCGTTGAGCCGGGACAAAAGCAGGGCCTGGCGCACCTTGAACGATTTGCCCATCAGCGCCAGGTCCACGCCCTTGATCTCCTCCTTCACCAGCGCGCGCGCCTCTTCCGACTGCGCGCGCGGCTCCGGCTGCAAGGCCTGGCTTTCCAGATAACGGGCCTCCAGCCGGCGGCGGCGCAGCAGATCAATCACCTTGCCTTTGGCGATCTGCGCCAAATGGCAGCGCGATTCGTCCGCCGGCGGAAGCCGGCCTTTCTGGATGAGGTGCAGGTAAATGTCGTGAGCCAGCTCCGTCGCATCGTTCGGATTGCCCAACTTGCGCTGCAACAAGCCGCACAGCCAGCCGTGGTGATCCAGGTACAAGCTCCGCAATTGCGACTGAAAAGTGATCGGGCCATTGTCCACGCCCCTCTCCTTTTCACTTGTATTTGCAAATGATAATCATTTTTATTATTATCACCGACATTGTCAATACGTCATACAAGACGTAATCAACCAATGTCCTTTGCATGGATTATGCCGAAAAGCCAGTTTACGGCCGCCGGGCATGACGCATAAGCGCCCCCTCAGCCCGATGGGGCCATGACTGACACGGCCGGAATCCCGCGCCTGCCATGCCGTAGACATCTCATCGCAAGAACCCGCCGCACGCATTCCCAGGGCCGTCATCCCCCGACGACGCGTCCTGTTGACTGGCGACCGTCAAAGGCCTCCCGTCGCCGCCCGCAACGATTATTGGCTGTTGAATTTCAGAAGGAGACCACTCTTGTCGCACCCCCACCCCGACATCCCGTCGCAGCGCCTGCCCCTGAGCCTTCACGAAGAACAATGCTGGCTATTGCAGCAGCAACACCCGGAACGCCTGAACCGCCTTGTCGACGCCTGGCGGCTGGACGAGCAAACGGACCTCGCCCTGCTGACCCTGGCGCTGCAACAGCTGATCCAGGCCCGGCCGGACCTGAACGCCCGTTACCAGTTCAGCGACGACGGCGATCTGCGCAAATCCCATGTGGACGGCTGGCACCCTTGCATCGCCTTCCCGCGCATGAGCGAAGCCCAGCTAACCGAGCGCCTGCTCGCGCTGCGCGCGGCGCCCTGGGACGCGGAGACGCAGCCGCCGTTCCAGGCCCTGATCGTCCACACCGAACACAGCGCCGTGCTGGCGCTGAGCCTGCACCCCATCCTGGAGCCGGCCCAGCCCTTCAAGGCCTTGGCGGACGCGCTGGCCCAGGGCTATCGGCAACTGGACGCCGCCCGCCGCCCGCTGACGCTGACGCCGCTGCCCTTGCAGGCCGGCGAAACCGGCTACCGCCCGCCGGCGGCCGCCCAGCCCGCCGCCGACGGCCAGGACGCAATCGCCGCCGTCATCCTGAGCGAACTGCGCGCCGTGCTGGCCGAGCCCGGCATGAAGCCGGACGACAACTTCTTCGATTTCGGCGGCCATTCCCTGCTGGCCACCCGCATCATCGGCACCCTGCAAAGCAAGCACGGCATCCAGATCCGCTTCAACGACTTCTTTGAAGCGCCCACCGCCGCCGCGCTGGCCGCGCGCGCCACCGTCAGCGAACAACGCCGTCAGGCCGCGCCGTCCGCCGAAGTGCGGCAAGCGCCGCTGGCGCTGGCGCAAGCCTCGCTGTGGCGCGCCTACGCCGCCTACGACTTCGGCACCATCTTCAACCTGCCCTTCGCGCTGGACTTCCTCGATCCGGTGGACGAAAACCTGTTCCGCCTGGCCTTCACGGACTTGCTGGAACGCCACGCCAGCCTGCGCACCACCTTCCATGAACAAGACGGCGCCGCGCTCCAGCGCATCGTGCCGCTGACGGAAATCGGCGGCTACAAATGGTTCTGGAGCAGCGCGGAGAGCGAGGGGCTGACGCTGGCGGACGAAGCCGCCCACCGCTTCGACCTGAGCCGGGAACTGCCGCTGCGGATACGCTTCTTGCGCCACCCGGCCACCGGCCGCCAGACCCTGTCCTTCCTGGTGCATCACATGGCGATCGACGAATGGTCGCTCAATGTGATGATGGACGAGCTGGCGCTGGCCTACCGCGCCCGCGCCGCCGGCAAGGCGCCGCAATGGGCCGCCCCGGCGCCCTCCTTCCACGCCTTCGCGCTGGAACAACAGAGCCAGGGCGTCAACCCGCGCCACATGGACTACTGGACCGCCATGCTGCGCGGCGCCACGCCGGGCCTGCGCCTGCCGGACCCGGGCGCGCCGGCCGCCGCGCCCGACCAGGCCGCCGGCTTCAAGGCCAAATGGCTGGAGTTCAAGCCCGAGCCGGGCACGCAGGAAGCGATCACCGCCTTCGCCAAGCGTCATGACTCCTCGCTGTTCAGCGTGGTCTACACCGCCATCGCGCTGGCCCTGCATAAGCTGGGCGATCTGCCGGAAATCGTGATCGGCACCTCGTCCTCCGGCCGCACCGATGCGGCGTATTTCGACACCGTCGGCTACTTCACCACCATGGTGGCGCACCGGGTGCGCTTCGACCGCCAGCAGTCGCTGGGCAGCCTGCTCAAGGACGTGACCCTGACCATCAACGACTCCATGGCCTACGCCGACATTCCGCTGGAACTGGTGCAAAACGCGCTGGGCATGACGCCGGCGGACGGCCTGCTGTTCGACGTCTACGTCCAGGTCCACGCCAACAACGCGCTCAACGGCGCGCTGCCGGCCCCGGACGGCGGCGAGATCCGCTACCGCCAGATCGACCCGGACAAGAGCGAATCCATGTTCGGCCTGCAGTTCGAGATCATGGAGGACGCGCACGACGGCTCGCTGCGCCTGGTCATCACCTACCGCGCGGAACGCTACTCCGCCGCCCAGCTAGAGGCCATCTGCGCCACGCTGCACCGCTTGTTCGCGCTCTTGAGCGCGGGCGACGCCAGCGAGCGGAGGCTGGAAGAGCTGCTGGGCTAAGGCCTATTCCATGCCCGCTGCGCGTCGGAGAAACGGCGCGCAAAACCTTGACGCCCCCGCCCTCAAACGAGAGCGGGGGCGTCCATTTCATTCAGTCTCAGAACCCGATCCGCGTGGGTATCGCTACGCTCCACCCACCCTACCGCGACAAGCAGCCTTCATAGGGTGGGTGGAGCCGCAGGCGATACCCACCAACAGCGCAGCCTGTCCACAATCTTTGTTCCGTGTTTTGAAATTCCGCTAGCACACAGGCAACCCCGCACCCGACGCGCCCCAGGCCCCGGTCCGCGTGGGTATCGCTGCGCTCCACCCACCCTACCGCGACAAGCAACCTTCGTAGGGTGGGTGGAGCCGCAGGCGATACCCACCAACAGCTCAGCCTATTCGCAACCTTTGTTCCGTGCTTTGAAACGACTCTAGCGCTCAGGCAACCCCGCACCCGACGCGCCCCGGCCCCGGTCCGCGTGGGTATCGCTGCGCTCCACCCACCCTACCGCGACAAGCAA
>NZ_JBMDJX010000046.1:0-22735 GCF_057809415.1 Chromobacterium sp. FG22
ATTACCCTAAACACGCTTTCCAGGCGTGCGACTTAAACCACTCATCCACCTCTCCAGAATCCCCGTGAAACAAGGCGCTTGGCGTTTCGTTCACAGAGGCTGCGCAGTATATAAGCCCTATTCATCCGGCGCAAGTGTTTTGTAAGCGGAATGAGAAAAAAGGGCGTCGACATACTCGCCCACCCCTTCCCGCTCGCGCCGCAACCAGCCGGCAATCGCCGCGCGGAAACGCGGATCGGCGATGTAATGGGCGGACCAGGTGCGCTCCGGCTCAAAACCCCGCGCCAGCTTGTGCTCGCCCTGGGCACCGCCCTCGAAGCATTGCAGGCCGGCGCGGATCGCGTACTCCAGGCCCTGGTAGTAGCACAGTTCGAAATGCAGGCAGGGAATATCGGCCACCGCGCCCCAGTATCGCCCGTACAGCACGCCGTCCTGCACCAGGCACAGGCTGGCCGCCAGCGGCGCGCCGTCCCGCTCGGCGACGAACATCAGGCAATGCGAACCCAGCCGCTCCGCCAGCAGCGCGAAGAAGGCCGGATTCAGATAGGGCGCGGAACGGCGTTCCAGATAGGTCTGCCGGTAGCAACGGTAGAAAAACGCCCAGTCCTCGGCGGCGATGGCCTCCCCGCGCAATGCCCGCACGCTGACGCCGGCCTCGGCCACCTTGCGCCGCTCCTGGCGGATCTTCTTGCGCTTGTCGCGGCTCAGCGTGGCCAGGAAGGCGTCGAAGTCGGCATAGCCGCGGTTGCGCCAGTGGAACTGCACGCCTTCGCGCAGCAGCCAGCCGGCCTCGTCCAGGGCTTGCGCCTCCTCCCGCGCGGGAAACAGCACGTGGGCCGACGACAGGCCGTGCTCGTCCACCACTTGCTCCAGGCCGGCGATCAATTGCGGCCAAGCCGCCGCGTCGCCCAGCAGCCGCCGGCCGCCCACCGGGCTGAACGGCGAGGCCACCACCAGCTTGGGATAATAGTCCAGGCCGGCGCGGGCATAGGCTTCCGCCCAGGCCCAGTCGAACACGTATTCGCCGCGCGGATGCCGCTTCAAATAGGCCGGCGCCAGCGCCTGCAAGCGGCCGTCCCGCTCCAGACCCAGCGGCAAGGGCAGCCAGCCGCTGGCCTCGCCCACGCAAGCCGCCCGCTCCAGCGCCTCCAGCCACGGCCGGCCCACGAACAGATTGCCGCCTTCCCCCAGGCCCGCCCATTGTTCCGCGCTCCAGGCGCCCACTCTCTCGTGCAATTGCAAGGACACCATGATTCCTCTCGGGCGTTTGCGCCGTCTATCAGGTAAAATTCCATCTATCTCGAAACATTCGGTTCCCTATCAAGATGCGTATCGCGCTCGCCCAGTTCAACCCCGTTGTCGGCGATATCCCCGGCAACACCCGCAAAATCCTCGACCTCGCCCACGCGGCCATCGCCCAGGGCGCGGACGTGCTGGTCACGCCGGAGCTGGCCTTGACCGGCTACAGCCCGGAAGACCTGCTGCTGCGCGACAGTTTCTACCGCGCCTGCAGCCAGGCGCTGGACGAATTGCTGGAATTGGACGGCATCACCCTGGTGGTGGGCCATCCGGCCCGGATGGGCGCGGATCGCTTCAACGCCGCCACCGTGCTGCGCGACGGCAACCGGCTGGGCCAGTATCACAAGATGCTGCTGCCCAACGATGAAGTGTTCGACGAATGCCGCTACTTCACCCCCGGCGCCGCGCCGCTGGTGTTCCAGCAGGGCGAGGCCAAGGTGGGCGTGCTGATCTGCGAGGACGTCTGGTCCGTCGACCCGGCCGCCGAGGCCGCCGACGCCGGCGCCGACGTGGTGGTGGTGCTCAACGCCTCGCCCTTCCATCGCAACAAGATTGAAACCCGCCACGACGTGGTGCGCTTCCGCGCCGAGGAAACCGGCCTGCCCTTCGCCTACGTCAATCTGACCGGCGGCCAGGACGAACTGGTGTTCGACGGCGCCTCCTTCGCCGTCAACCGCGCCGGCGAGGTGGTGGCCCAGGCCGCCGCCTACGACGACGAACTGCTGATCGTCGATTTCGACGGCGGCGATCTGCTGCCCGGCGCCAAGGCCGCCCTGCCCGGCCCGCTGGAAAGCGTTTACCGCACCCTGGTGGCCGGCGTGCGCGACTACATAGGCAAAAACGGCTTCCCCGGCGCGCTGCTGGGCCTGTCCGGCGGCATAGACTCGGCGCTGACCCTGGCGGTGGCGGTGGACGCGCTGGGCGCGGACAAGGTGCACGCGGTGATGATGCCCTCGCGCTACACCGCGGACATCTCGGTGACCGATTCCCGCGACATGGTGCAGCGCCTGGGCGTGAAGTACGACGAGATCGAAATCTGGCCGATGTACGAAAGCTTCGTCCAGGCGCTGGCGCCCAGCTTCGCCGGCCTGGCCGAGGACACCACCGAGGAAAACCTGCAGGCCCGCATCCGCGGCACCCTGCTGATGGCGCTGTCCAACAAGAGCGGCAAGCTGGTGCTCACCACCGGCAACAAATCGGAAATGACCACCGGCTACTGCACCCTGTACGGCGACATGGCCGGCGGTTTCGCCGTGCTCAAGGACGTGGCCAAGACCCTGGTGTTCGAACTGTGCCGCTGGCGCAATCTGCAAGGCGAGATCATCCCGGAACGCATCATCACCCGGCCGCCGTCGGCGGAATTGCGCCCGGACCAGACCGACCAGGACAGCCTGCCGCCCTACGAGGTGCTGGACGCCATCATGGCGCGCTATGTGGAGGAAAACCTGTCCGCCGAGGCCATCATCGCCGAAGGCTACGCCGAGGCCGACGTGCGCCGCGTGGTGCGGCTGCTGAAGATCAACGAGTACAAACGCCGCCAGGCGCCGGTGGGCCCGCGCGTGACCCACCGCGGTTTCGGCAAGGACTGGCGCTACCCCATCACCAATAAATTCAGCTGATCCCCCAGCCGGGGCCGCCCCGCCCCGGCCTCGCGCATGACATAGGCGATGCCGGATGCGTTAAACTGTCCGGCTCGCGCCGGACCGACCCCACCCGCCCGGCGCAGAATCTCGCTCAAGGAAACAATAATGCGTCTAAAAAAACTGGGACTATGCGCCGCGCTGTGCGGCATCGCGCTGCTGACCGGCTGCGTCTCGCCGATCGCCAACAAAAGCGCCGACCAAGCCGCCCGCAAGATCATGCTGCAAAACTGGAACAGCAAGGGCTACAACCTGGACGCCGACATCGGCTTCGATGAGCTGAGCGTCGCCGACGTCGACAAGGCCAAGGAAGACGGCAGCACGCTGGAACAGGCCGCCGCCTCCGCCGCCGATCAAATCGCCCGCAGCATGCGCCTCAACATCAAGGCCGCGCTGGACGTGCCGGGCGGCAAACTGGAACTGATTCCGGCGCTGCGCCTGGAGCGCCGCAACCTGCTGACCAGCGTGCAACTGCCGCTGCAATTCCACGCCAAGGACCTGTCCTTGCTGGTGGACCCGTCCGCCGCCTATCTGTTCGTGCCGGAAATGCAAGCCTACGAAGGCAAGTTCCTGCGCGTGCGGCTGCCGCAGCGCGTGGCCGACAACTTCCCGCTGCAGGCCATGTACCAGGCGATGCCGAAACTGCTGGACGAAGCCTACGCCAAGGTGGACAAGCAGGCGTTCAGCTTCCAGCCGCTGGACTCGCGCGCCGCGGAACTGGGCGCGCGCTACCGGCTGCGCATCGCCATGAACCGCGCCCAGGAAAACCAGCTGGCTTCCCACATCATCGCCGGCCTGATCCAGGTCGCGCGTCAGGAAGCCGCGCGCAAGCCGCAGATCAAACCCGGTCCGCTGGGCAGCGAAAGCCTGCTGCAGATGATCGACAGCCTGATCAAGGCCTCCGAGGCCAATCCGCTGAACAGCAACACCGTCAGCGATCTTTACGTCAGCCGCGGCGGCGACCTGCTGGCCATCCGCCAGACCATACGCTTCAACAGCCCGGGCTTCCGCGGCCAGGCCCACGCCGACATCCGCTACAGCAACCAGGGCAAGCCGGTATTCGCCTACCAGCCCGCCGAGGCCGACATCCTGGACCTGGAACGCCTGGACAAGCCGGAGTGGCTGAAATCGCTGGGCCTGGCGCTGCACGCGCTCAACCAGCCGCCGGCGGCCGACGAAGAGGCGACGGCCGCGGAAGAAACCGCCGCGCAATAATCGCTAACAAAACGGCGTCGCCGTCGACGCGCGCGCGGAAACCGCGCGCCGTCCCGGCGGTCCCATCTTGGTCACGCGGCCCGGGCCGCCCACCGCAAGGATTTCCCCGCATGAAGATGAAACTGATCTCAGCCGCAGTCGCCCTCTCCGCGCTGGCGCTGCCGGCCGCCTCCCACGCCGCCGCCATCGCCCAGCTCAAGGCCTTCGTCGCCGGCAACAAAACCCTGAGCGCCGACTTCAAGCAAGTGGTCAGCAACAAGAGCAAGCGCGAGGAAGCCAGCGGCCGGCTGGAAATCGCCCGTCCCGGCAAATTCCGCTGGGAGTACAGCAAGCCCTATGAACAATTGATCGTCGGCGACGGCAAGACGTTGTGGGTCTACGACAAGGATCTGGCGCAAGTCACCCGCAAGGCCCAGGGCGCGGCGCTGGGCTCCAGCCCGGCGGCCTTGCTGGCCGGCAACAACGCCATCGAGCGGAACTACCAGTTGCAGGAAGCCGGCAAAACCGGCGAAGTGGAGTGGCTGTCCGCCAGCCCCAAGCAGGCCGACAACAGCTTCAGCGCCATCCGCATGGGCTTCAAGGCCAATATGCTGGTGGAAATGGAGCTGACCGACAGCTTCGGCAACCACACCAAGGTCAGCTTCAGCGCGCCGCAGCAGAACCCGCCGCTGGCCGCCTCCCGCTTCGCCTTCGTGCCGCCCAAGGGCGTGGACGTGGTCAGCGGCGACTAAGCCGCCCCGCCGCCCTCCAGCCGCCTCCGGGCGGCTTTTCTTTTAGAACCCGTTCAAAGCCTGCTGCGCTTCGGCGCTACGGCCTTGAAAACGTCTTCGGAGCGCTCATGTGCTTCTTGCGCACTCCGCCTCCTCAGCCGCTTTCGCCTGGTCCCGCACTTGCTCGCGAGACGTGGGCCGATGCGGGCATCGTGCCAAAAACGCCACAAATTCTCATCGTCCTTGCTGAGCCGGCTTGACTTTATCCCATCTAAAAACATATCTTAAGATATATTTTTTCAGGAGAGCCGCCATGCCTCACCGTCTCGACACCCTGCTGCGCCGCCTGGGCGGACGCAACGCGCATCATCGTCTCCACGCGATGGCCCGGCACGGCCACGGCGGCGGCCATGGCCGACACGGAGGATTCGGCGGCTTTGGCGGCGGCGACGACGAAAGCATGACCCGCGGCCGCAAATTCAGCTCCGACGAATTGCAGCTGCTGTTGCTGGCTCTGCTGGAAGAGCGCCCTAGCCACGGCTACGAACTGATCAAGGCGCTACAAAGCCGCAGCAACGGCTTTTACAGCCCCAGCCCGGGCATGGTCTACCCGGCGCTGACCTATCTGGAAGAACTGGGCCATATCTCGGTGAGCGAGGAAGGCAAGCGCAAATGCTATGCGCTGATGGAGGCCGGCCGCGACTATCTGGAACAGAACCGCGAACAAGTGGAATGGATGATGGCGCGGCTCCAGCACATCGCGCGCAAGATGAACTCGATCCGCCGTGCGCTGACCGGGGAAATGCCGCCGCCGGACGACGCCGTCGGCAGCTGGATTCCGGAACTGACCCGGGCCCGCGGCGACTTGAAGCAAGCGCTGATGCGCACCGCCAACGTCGACGAGGACGAACAACGCCGCATCGCCGCCATCCTGAGGCAAGCCTGTGAGCAAATTCTGGGCGACACCGGCTAATAAGGTGCTGACGGCCAGTTACGCACCGGCGAGAGGGATTCAGCAAGGCCTTGAAACCCGCTTTGAAACGCTTATGCGCCGTACGCGCATTCCGCTTTCTCAGCCGCAAAGCCTGGCCCCGCTCTTGCCCGCATGGCCGTAAACAGCGTCCAAGAAGCTGTTCACGCCCCCAAGCCGCCCAGCCATGACTTCAAGACAGGATTCTTATGACCACACCCGATCTGACCGTGCAACGCCTGCGCCACCCGCTGCGCTTCCGCCTGCTGCAAGTGCGCGCCATCCGCCCGCTCGGCCCCAAGCTGCTCCGCGTCACCCTGGGCGGCGAGGAACTGGCGGGCTTCGCCACCGCCTCCTTCGACGACCACCTCAAAGTGTTCTTCCCCGAGCATCCGGACGCCAAACCCGCGCTGCCGGCGCTGGTGGACGAAACCCTGATTTATCCGGAAGGCCAGCCGCGCCCCACCGCGCGCGACTACACCCCCTGCCGTTTCGACCCGGAGCGGCTGGAGCTGGACCTGGAGTTCGTGCTGCACGAGGCCGGCCCCGCCACCAGCTGGGCGGCTCAGGCCAAGCCCGGCCAATACCTGGGCATAGGCGGCCCGCGCGGCTCCTTGGTCATTCCGGCGGCTTTCGACTGGCACCTGCTGATCGGCGACGAGTCCGCCTTGCCGGCCATCCGCCGCCGCCTGGCCGAGCTGCCGCCCGCGGCCAAGGTCATCGCCCTGCTGCAAACCAGCGAGGCGGGTCAAAGCTGCGAACTGCCAGCCCATCCCAATGCCGACATCCGCTGGGTGCACCAAGGCGCCGACGCCGAGCCGGCGCTGCTCTCCGCGCTCAAGCCGCTGACGCTGCCGGCGGGCGAAGGCTTTGTCTGGGCCGCCGGCGAATACCACGCCATCCGCGCGGTGCGTCAATACCTGCGCGAGGAACGCGGCATAGACAAGAGCCGCATCCGCGCCGCCAGCTACTGGCGGGAAGGCAAGGCCGCCAGCCACGAAACCCTGGAAGACTGACACGACAAAGCCCCCCGAGATGGGGGCTTTATTCATCCGCCGGACCCGCTTAACCCAACGGCCAGTTCAATACCACGATGGAGTCGTTGTAGTCCTGGTCCGCGCCGTCCTCCGCGCCCACCAAGGCCAGGTTCAGGCGATTGGCCAACACCACCTGGCTGGACACCAGGTCGGACTGCTTGCCGTTGACCGTCACCGCCACCCTCACCGCGCCGGAACCGGAGTTGATCACCCGCGTGCCCAGATTGCGGTCGTCCACGCCGCTGCCGCTAAACGTGGCGCGCGGCTCGTTGTCCACATATACGGTGATGTTTTGCTGATAAGCCGCATTGGTCAACGCGGTCACGCCGAAGTTGATGCGCGGGGGAAGAGTGAATACGCCTTGCTGAGCCATCGTCGTTCTCCTGTAAGGGTTCAAACGCCAAACTTCTCAGAGCCTGTTTGAAGTCTCGCGAACTAGAGCGAGACAAGGCGTTGCGGCGGAAAAAGCGGCATGCACTCCTGGCACATGAGCGCTTCGAAACTGTTTTCAACGCCGTATCGCCGACGCGCAGCAGTCATTGAACAGGCTCCCAGGCCGGTTTCCGCGCGCCGACGCGCAGAAGAAGCCCTCCGTCTCAAGCTGCCACTGCCTCCATTACCGTAGGCAAGCGCGCCCGCGTATTCACCGGGCCCAAAGGTCAGGACAAATACGGACTATCCGAACCAGACCACGCTGAGCGGGCGCTCACAGCCCGCCATGCTATAGTTTGAAACCCTTTTGCAGCGCTTGCGCGGCCCGCTTCGGCCCCCTCTCCCACCCTCACAGATAGGACATTTGAGTTCAATAAAACAATAAATAATTAATATATTAAATTAAAAAGGAAAAATGCATTTTAGATAACACCCGCCCACTTCCCGTCAATCAAAACCCGTCCACGGATTCCGGCCTGGAAGTTCACCCCATCGGCTCCCTGGAAACCATAGGCATCATCGTCGGCACCAATATCGGCGCCGGCGTGCTGGGCATTGCTTTCGCCGCCCGCAAAACGGGTTACCTGCCCTTGCTGGCCTGCCTGATCCTCACGTGCGTCATCTGCATCATCACCATGCTCTACACCGCCGAGGCCTGTTTGCGCACCCGCGGCAATCACCAGCTCAGCGGCCTGGCGCAACGCTACCTGGGCGGCATCGGCGCATGGCTGATTTTCATCGCCGTCGCCGCCAACAGCTATGGCGCGCTCACCGCTTATATGAGCGGCAGCGGCAACATCCTCGCCGACTTCTTCAATGAATACGGCCTAAGCCCGCAGCTGGGCAGCCTGTTGTTCTTCATTCCCTCCGCCTTGATTCTGTATCTGGGGCTGAAAGCCTTGGGCGCCGGCCAAAAACTGATCAGCGGCGCGATGATGACCATCGTCCTCGTCCTCATTTTCGCCACGATCTCCCATCCCTCGTCCAACGTCGCCTATTTGCTGCAAAGGGAATGGGAATACGTGATCCCGGTGTTCAATCTGGCGGTCTTCGTCTTTGGCGCGCAATTCCTGGTGCCGGAACTGGTGCGCGGCAATCAGCATCAAGCCCGTCAACTGCCGCGCCTGATCGTGGCCGGCATGCTGGCCACTTTGTTGCTGGTGGCGGCCATTCCCGCTTCGGTGATCGCACTGGTCGGCAACGACAACGTCAGCCAGGTGGCCACGCTCAACTGGGGGCGCGCCCTGGGCAATTGGGCGTATTACACCGCCAATATCTTCGCGCTGCTGGCCATGATGACCTCTTACTGGGGGCTGGGCGGCTGCCTGCTCACCAATATCTTCGACCATTTCCGTCTTGGCCCGGAAGGCCACCCCGTCAAACGCTGCCTGGTGCTGGCGGCGGTCGCGCTGCCGCCGTTTCTGTTCGCCTATTCCGGCGCCTCCAGCTTTGTCGGCGCGCTGTACTTCGCCGGCACCTTCGGCGGCGTGCTGATGGGCATCATGCCCATCATCCTGCTGAATCGGGCGCGCCGCCACGGCGAAACCGTTCCCGCCTTCCGCTGCGGTTGGTACGCCCATCCGCTGATCCAGGCCTTGATCGCGGCGACCTTCGCCGGCAGCGGCCTGTACGCCATCGCCGCCGCCATGGGCTGGCTGCCGGCTAGTTGGTAACACCCCCAAGAAAGCCCGCATATGAAACGTTCTCTCTGGCTGCAAGAAGTCTCCGCCGACCTGACCGACGGCAATGCATTGGACCGCGACTTGCACGTGGACATCGCCATCATCGGCGGCGGCTTCGTCGGCCTGTGGACCGCGCTGCAGATACTGGAAAAACGCCCGGCCACGCAAATCGCCATTGTCGAGCAGGATGTCTGCGGCGGCGGCGCTTCCGGCCGCAACGGCGGCTTCGTCATGTCCTGGTGGCCCAAGATCCGTTCTCTGAGCGCCATCTGCGGCCCGGGCGAGGCGCTGCGCCTGGTTCTGGCCTCAGAACAGGCCATCGACGATATCGACGCCTTTTGCCGCCGACACGCCATCGATGCCCACTTCCGCCGCGCCGGCTGGCTGTGGACCGCCACCACCCCGGCGCAGCACGGCGCCTGGCTTGACGTGCAGCAATTGGCGGAGCGCCTGGGGCACCCCACTTTCGTGCCGCTGCCGGCGGAGGAAGTCGCCCGCCGCAGCGGCTCGCCGCAACACCTGCAAGGCGTGATCGAGACTGGCAACGCCACCGTGCAGCCGGCCCGGCTGGCGCGCGGCCTGCGCCGCGTCGCGCTGGAAAACGGCGTGCGCATCTTCGAACACAGTCCGGTGCGGCGGATAGAACGCGGACAGCCGGCCCGGCTGATCACGCCGGGCGGCACGCTGAGCGCGGACAAAGTCGTGATCGCGAGCAATGCCTGGGCCGTTTCCGTCCCGGAGTTGGCGCGCAGCGTCCTGCCCGTCACCAGCACCCTGCTGGCTACGCCGCCCATTCCCGAGCGGCTGACGGAGATAGGCTGGACCGGCGGCGAGGCCATCACCGATTCGCAACTGCTGGTCGATTATTACCGCACCACCCGCGACCACCGCATCGTCTTTGGCAAGGGCACCGGCCGCTTTGGCTTCAACAGCCGCATCGACGCAGGCTTCGACGATGATCCGGCGCTGAACGCCTTGACCGAGAGCGACTTCCGCCGCGTCTACCCGACGCTGGCCGACGTGGCCGTTGAGCACAGCTGGTCCGGCCCCATAGACCGCAGCTACGACAGCCTGCCGCTATTCGGCCGCCTGCCGGACGCGCCCCACCTCGTCTACGGCATAGGGTGGAGCGGCAACGGCGTAGGCCCCAGCCGCATCGGCGCGCAGATTCTCAGCAGCCTGGCGCTGGATCTGGACGATGCGTGGAGCCGCTGCCCGCTGGTGGGCCGCGCTGTGCGCCAATTCCCGCCGGAGCCTTTTCGTTATCTGGGCGGCAAGCTGGTCCGCGCCGCGGTGCTGCGCAAGGAGGCCGCCGAGGCCGAACGACGCCCCGCCGCCGGCCTGGACCGCCTGCTCAGCCGGCTGGCACCGGCCGGCCTGGAGGACAAGGGCTAGACGCCCAAATAAAAACCGCAGCCTCCCTGGCTGCGGTTTTCATGACCGGCACCGCTCTGACCGCGCTCAGTTGCGCGTCACCGCGTCACCGGGCGCGTAAGCGCCGGCGTCTATCGGCGAATGCGCGGCGATGTACTCGCGCAGCATTTCCGCATCGACAAAGCCGGTATTGACGAAGCCCGGATGCTTGTTCATCAGCGGGTAGCCGTCGCCGCCGGCGGCGATGAAGCTGTTGATCGCCATCCGGTAGGTCTTGGCCGGATCGATGGGCTGGCCGCCGATCAGCGCCTGCCGCAGCTCGCCGCCGACGATGCTCAGCTTGACGCCGGCGAACTGGCCGAAGGCGCCGGCGCCGGGCGTCATCCGCGCGGCGGCCTTCAGGTAATCCAGCGCTTCCTGGCCGTTCAGGTCCACATAAGCCAGGGTGCTGCCGAAGGGGAACACCTTCAGCACGTCGCGGTAGTTGATCGCGCCGGCCGGCAGCGAATCACGGATGCCGCCGGAATTGGACACGGCGAAGTCCGCCTTGACCTTGTCCATCATCACCCGGCCGACGAAGACGCCCAGATTGGTGGGCTGGCTGCGCACCACACCGCGGTCGCCGTCCAGCTTGGCGCTGGTCCGCCCCACCGGCACATCCAGCGCCGCCTGGCCCTTGTTCTGATAACTTTGCAGGAAGTTGCGCAGCTTGCCGTCCTCCTCGATCAACTGGGTGTACGGCACTTTCTGATCCTTGCCGTCCGCGCCCTTGACGCTTTTCTTCAGATTGACCGGAATCAGCTGGTATTTGGAGAGCTTGAGTTTGCCGTTGCGGAACTCGAAATCGGCACGGCCCACGTATTTGCCCCACTCGTGCGCCTGCACGATCCAGGCGCCGTTCTGGCGGTCCGGCGCGCAAGGCGCGCCCGGCACATAGGCGTCGTCGCGCTGGTTTTCCGCCTTCATGCACACCGGGTTCTGGCTGTGGCCGCCCACGATCAGATCCAGCCCCTTCACCGCGCGCGCCATCTCCACGTCGCCCGGCGCGTTCACGCCGTGCTGGCCGTCGGTGTAATGGCCCATATGGGTGGCGGCGATGACGATGTCGGCCTGCTGGCGCAGCTCCGGCACCAGCTTGCCGGCCTCGGCGATAGGGCTGCGGAACTCGATGCCCTTGACCTGCTCCGGGTTCACCATCTTGGCGGTGTCGTCGGTGGTCAGGCCCAGCACCGCCACCCTCACCCCGCCCAGATTGAACATCGCGTACGGGTCGAACATTCGCTTGCCGTCCTGGTAGATGTTGGCGGACAGCATGGGGAAGTTGATCCACTGGCGCTGTTTCATCAACACCGGTACCGGCTTGTCGAACTCGTGGTTGCCCACCGCCATCGCGTCGTAGCCTATGCGGCTCATGCCGCGGAAATCCGGCTCCGCGTCTTGCAGATCGGACTCCGGCACCCCGGTATTGATGTCGCCGCCGGACAGCAGCAGCATATAGCCGCCGTCGGCCTTGACCTCGGCGCGCACCTGGTCCACCAGGGTCTTCTGCGCGGCCAGGCCGTATTCGCCGTCGCTATTGGGCCAGAAACGGCCGTGGTGGTCGTTGGTGTGCAGGATGGTGATCTTGTAAGTCTTGTCTTCGACATAATTGCCCTTGCCGGGCGTGGCGGCGCAGGCGGAGAGCAGGCCGGCGGCCAGCAGGGACAGGGCAAGCGGTTTCACGGATAGTTTCATCGTTGATCCTTGGTTTTTATTGGAATGCATGCACGCCGCAAAAATGGCGGACCCGCGGGCCCGCCATTGCTGAAAGTCATTCCCTCGCCGGACGCGCACAGCTTCCGGCCGGGCGCCCAAGCTTATTTGCTCCAGCTGTCCTTCAGGCCCACACTGCGGTTGAACACCGCCTTGACCCCCGGCTGATGCTCGTAACGGTCGGTGACGAAATAACCCAGGCGTTCAAACTGGAAGCGCGATTCCGGCGCCGCCTGCAGCACCGAGGCCTCGACATAGGTCGGCACCAGTTTCAGCGATTCCGGGTTCAGGAACTGGCGGAAGTCCAGATATTCGCCGTCCTCGCCGCGCACCGCGTCCGGACGCGGCTCGGTGAACAGGCGCTCGTACCAGCGCACATCGGCCTCAATCGCGTGCTCGGCGGACACCCAGTGGATCACGCCCTTGACCTTGCGGCCTTCCGGGTTCTTGCCCAGCGTGTCGTGGTCGATGCTGCACTTGAGCTCCACCACCTTGCCGGCCGCGTCCTTAACCACTTCCTCGCACTTGATCACGTAGGAATAACGCAGGCGCACTTCGCCGCCAACGGTCAGGCGCTGCCACTTGGGCGGCGGCACTTCGGCGAAGTCGTCCTGCTCAATCCAGATCTCGCGGGCGATGGGCACTTCGCGCTCGCCGAACTCCGGATGATGCGGATGGAAGGGCGCGCTGCGGCTGGCGGTGACGGCGGCGTCGTAATTGCTCAGCGTCACTTTCAGCGGATTCACCACCGCCATCACGCGCGGCGAGTCGTTTTCCAACGTCTCGCGCACCGCGCCTTCCAGAATGGTCATGTCGATGATGTTTTCGCTCTTGGACACGCCGATACGTTGAGCGAACAGCTTGATGCCGGCCGGGCTGTAGCCGCGGCGGCGCATGCCGGCCACGGTGGGCATGCGCGGATCGTCCCAGCCGCTCACCGCGCCCTCGTTGACGAGCGCCAGCAGCTTGCGCTTGGAGGTCAGCGTATACAGCAGTTCCAGGCGCGACGATTCATACTGACGCGGATGGCAGCCGATGCTGATATTGTCCAGCACCCAGTCGTACAAGGGACGATGGTCTTCGAACTCCAGCGTGCACAAGGAGTGGGTGATGCCCTCGATGGCGTCGGAAATGCAATGGGTGTAGTCGTACATCGGGTAGATGCACCACTTGTCGCCGGTGCGGTGATGATGCGCGCGGCGGATGCGGTAGACGGCCGGATCGCGCAGATTGATGTTGCCGGAAGACATGTCTATCTTCAGGCGCAGCGTCTTGCTGCCGTCCGGAAACTCGCCGTTCTTCATGCGGGAGAACAGGTCCAGGTTCTCCTCCACGCTGCGCTCGCGGTAGGGGCTGTTCTTGCCCGGCTCGGTCAGGCTGCCGCGGTACTGGCGCATTTCCTCGGCGGACAGATCGTCCACATAGGCCTTGCCGGCCTGAATCAGCTCCACCGCATAACCGTACAGGCGGTCGAAGTAGTCGGAAGCGAAGCGCACGTCGCCGTCCCACTTGAAACCCATCCAGCTGATGTCGTCGATGAAGGACTGCACGTACTCCGGCGACTCTTTCTCCGGATTGGTGTCGTCCATGCGCAGATTGCACTTGCCCTGGTAGTCCTCGGCCAGGCCGAAGTTCAGGCAAATGGCCTTGGCGTGGCCGATATGGGCGAAGCCGTTGGGTTCCGGCGGGAAGCGGGTGACGATGCTGCTGTGCTTGCCGGAGGCCAGGTCCTCGTCAATGATGTTGCGGATGAAGTTGCTGACAACCGGCGCGTTGTTTTCCGTGCTCATTGTTTTGTGCGGTGCGAGTTTATGACTAATCGAAGATTGTAACCGATTTCGCCCCCGCTGGGAGCGGGCCGGCCTCGCCCGCCCCGCCTTTGGCCGCCTTACAACAAAGCCCGGCCCGACAACTGCTCCAGCAAGGCCAGCGGCGACTGCTGTGGCTGGGCCATCTCCGCCACCGGCAGCCAGAAAGTCTGCTCCAGCATGAACTGGCCTGACATCACCGCGTGCGACGCGTGATCCGAGAAACAGACCCAGGCGCAACCGGGCGGAAACGGCATGGTTTCCTGCGGACATTGGCGCTGATAATCCAGGTCCGCCTTCATCGCGTCGTGCAGATGCAGCATGATGTGATCGTAAGCGCTGCGCTTGCGCTTGGTGATCTTCAAGCCCGCCAGCAAGGCCGCCGAACCCGGCCACTGCCGCGGCACCCGCGGCAACATGCGCCGCGCCATATCGGTGAACGGTTCGCCCACCCGCCACACCCGGGGCTCGCCATCGGGATTGATATTGCAGAACACCCGCAGAATGCGTTCGCCGTAATTGGGACGGGACGGAAACGCGTCAACATGCAGCCGGCTGTCGTCCTTGCGCCAGGACGTCCGACGGTCCTCCACCCTCATCAGCCGCAGGCTGGTGGGCGCCGCGCGCAGCTTGCCCTGATATTCCGGCAACAAGCGCGCGGCCAGATCCGCGGCGGCCCGCTGGTAGCGCGCGATCAAGCCGCGCACCTCCGCCTCCCATTCCGCGCCGCCCACCACGCCGTGCAAGGCGCCGTTGTCCGGCTCCAGGCTGATGTTCTTGCGCTTGGGATCGGCGACGGCCGGGTCCAGCAAGCGGCCCTCCTCGGCCAGCAGCTTGAAATCGAAGCTGGGCAGATACAAGACCTTGCCCTGCTCCAACTCATCCACATAGCGGCCTTGCGCCGCGCCGTCCACCCATACGATCTGGCTCGTCATCTGAGCTCCTAGCTGAAACAATGATTTCCACGCGGCAAGGAGCGGCTGACAAAGCCGACTGGCCCGAGGCCAGACCCGCTTTACAAGTCGCTAACCCTCGGCCGCGCCTATAGAACCTGTCCAAAACCCCGCGAGCAGGCGCGAGACATAACTTGGCGAAAATCGCTGAGAAAGCGGCATGCGCTCGTGACACGGGAGCATGTCGCATGCGGCGCTCACCGTGCCGCGTCTCACGGAAGCGCAACAGACTTTGAACAGGCCCTAAGCGGCCGCCCCGCCCCGCCAAGCCGTTGAGCCGGCCCTGCAAGCGGGCCGCTAGGATACGCCTGCGGCCAGGGAATGTCATGTGGGAACCCCGGCGCCCCGTTCCTGCGGCCAGGGCGCGCAGCGCCTTGATTTTGATGGGCAAAACCGCCCTTGCGGCAAAACCCTACTGCAACCAAGGCAATTTCCAATAAAAAACAAGCGCTTAATCCACAAGCAAGCGGCAACTATGGCATAATAGCGGGTTGTCTGAACTTCAGCCTTTTGCCAGCATGACGACCGCACACGCCGCCAAACCGATCACCTCCTACCGCAAGTACTGGGCCAGCCGCTTCGGCGCCGCCCCGTTCCTGCCGATGACCCGCGCCGAAATGGAGCAGCTGGGTTGGGACTCCTGTGACATCATCC
The DNA here is from genome assembly GCF_057809415.1 of Chromobacterium sp. FG22. NCBI lineage: Bacteria > Pseudomonadati > Pseudomonadota > Betaproteobacteria > Neisseriales > Chromobacteriaceae > Chromobacterium > Chromobacterium sp. FG22. The sequence goes on from NZ_JBMDJX010000046.1 coordinate 15,527, forward strand.
TGATCACCGGCGACGGTTATATCGACCACCCCAGCTTCGGCATGGCGCTGGTGGGCCGGCTGCTGGAAGACCAGGGCTTCCGCGTGGGCATCATCGCCCAGCCGGATTGGCACTCGGCGGACGCCTTCCGCGAACTGGGCAAGCCCAATCTGTTCTTCGGCGTCACCGCCGGCAATATGGACTCCATGATCAACCGCTACACCGCGGACCGCCGCCCGCGCTCGGACGACGCCTACACCCCGCACGCCGCGGCCAACAAGCGCCCGGACCGCGCCGTCACCGTCTACGCCCAGCGCTGCCGCGAAGCCTACCCCGGCGTGGGCGTGATGGTGGGCAGCATCGAGGCCAGCCTGCGCCGCATCGCCCACTACGACTACTGGAGCGAGAAAGTGCGCCCGTCGGTGCTGATCAACTCCAAGGCCGACCTGCTGCTGTACGGCAACGCCGAACGCGCGCTGGTGGAAGTGGCGCACCGCGCCGCCAGGGGCGAGAAGCTGAGCGAGATCCGCGACGTGCGCGGCACCGCCTTCATCGTGCCGCACGGCTGGCGCCCGGATGAAGAATGGCAGGAAATGGATTCCAGCGTGGTGGACCTGCCGGGCAAGGTGGACGTCCACCTCAACCCCTACCAGGAAATCCCGGAACAGGCGGCCGAAGCCACCAAGGACCAGGACCCGTCCAAGCCGCAGGTGATCCGCATCGAATCCCGCGAAGAGCGCCTGGCCAAGCGCCGCGCCGAACGCGCCAAGACCGTGATCCGCATCCCGGCCTACGAGGCCGTGGCCCACGACCCGGTGCTGTACGCCCACGCCAGCCGCACCCTGCACCTGGAATCCAACCCCGGCAACGCCCGCGCGCTGGTGCAGATGCACGGCGAGCGCGACGTGTGGCTGACCCCGCCGCCCATTCCGCTCTCCACCGAGGAAATGGACCACGTCTACGGCCTGCCCTACGCCCGCAACCCGCACCCCAGCTACGGCGACGCCAATATCCCGGCCTGGGAAATGATCAAGTACTCGGTCAACATCATGCGCGGCTGTTTCGGCGGCTGTACCTTCTGCTCCATCACCGAGCACGAAGGCCGCATCATCCAGAGCCGTTCCGAGGAATCCATCCTCAAGGAAATCGAGGAAATCCGCGACAAGACCCCGGGCTTCACCGGCCATATCTCAGACCTGGGCGGCCCGACCGCGAATATGTACCGCCTCTCCTGCAAGGACCCGAAGATCGAGCGCTCCTGTAGGAAGCTGTCCTGCGTGTTCCCGGACATCTGCGAAAACCTGAACACCGACCACAGCCACCTGATCCAGCTTTACCGCAAGGCGCGCGCGCTGCCGGGCGTGAAGAAGATCAACATCCAGTCCGGCCTGCGCTACGACCTGGCCGTGCGTTCGCCCGAGTACATCAAGGAATTGGTGCAGCACCATGTGGGCGGCTATCTGAAGATCGCCCCGGAACACACCGAGGACGGTCCGCTGTCCATGATGATGAAGCCGGGCATGGGCGCGTACGACAAGTTCAAGGAACTGTTCGAACGCTTCAGCCGTCAGGCCGGCAAGGAACAGTATCTGATCCCCTACTTCATCGCCGCCCACCCCGGCACCAGCGACGAAGACATGATGAACCTGGCGCTGTGGCTGAAGAAGAACAACTTCCGCCTGGACCAGGTGCAAACCTTCACCCCCACGCCGATGGCGATGGCCACCACCATGTGGCACACCCGCCGCAATCCGCTCAAGCGCCTGTCGCGCAGCTCGGAAAAAGTGGACGTGGTGCGCGACGGCTACCGCCGCAAGCTGCACAAGGCCTTCCTGCGCTACCACCACCCGGACAACTGGCAGATCCTCCACGACGCGCTGATTCAGATGGGCCGCAGCGACCTGATCGGCCACAGCAAGCACTGCCTGATTCCCCCGACGCCGCCGGGCGACAAGGCCGCCGCCGTGCGCCACCGCATGGGTGCGCCGCTGTCGCGCAACAAGGCCCCAGGCCAGCGCGCCACCGCTCCCGCCGGTCACGGACAGCGCGGCAAGCCCGCGCAGGCCAAAGCCATGGCCAAGCCCGGCGCCGGCCAAGCGCCGGCCGGACGCGGCAAGCCCGCGAAACCCGGCAGCAAACCGGCCGGCAAGGGCCGCAGTCGTTAAATCCAGCCGCCCACGGGCGGCTTTTTGCCGGCCGGCGGCCGGGCACTTTGCCCCGCCGCCGGCGTCTCAATCCCATACCCCGCCCAGCGAGCCCGCCATGATCCACATCGACTTCGACCACAGCTACGCCCGCGACCTGCCCGACGCCTGCGCGCCGGTGCAGCCAGAACGCCCGCCCGCGCCGGCCCTGCTGTACTGGAACGCCGAACTGACGCAAGAGCTGGGCCTGGACAGCGGCCAAGCCGACGCCGCCGAACTGGCCGCCGCCTTCTCCGGCGCCGCCTTGCCGGCTGGCGCCAAGCCGGTGGCCCAAGCCTATGCCGGCCACCAGTTCGGCGGCCTGTCGCCGTCGCTGGGCGACGGCCGCGCGCTGCTGCTGGGCGAAGTCATCGACCGCAACGGCCAACGCCGCGACATCGCCTTCAAGGGCAGCGGCCGCACTCCGTTCTCCCGCCGCGGCGACGGCAAGGCCGCGGTGGGGCCGATGCTGCGCGAACTGATCATCGGCGAAGCCATGCACGCGCTCGCCATCCCCAGCACCCGCGCGCTGGCCGTGACCGCCACCGGCGAAACCGTCTACCGCGAACAAGCGCTGCCCGGCGCGGTGCTGACCCGCGTCGCCGCCAGCCATCTGCGCGTCGGCACCTTCCAGTACTTCGCCCTCCGCGGCGAACGCGACATGCTGCGCCAGGTGGCCGACTACACCCTGGCGCGCCACTACCCCGAACTGGCCGGCGCCGAGCAGCCCTATCTGGCGCTGCTGCAAGCGGTGGCGGAACGTCAGGCGGAACTGATCGCCCGCTGGATGCACGCCGGCTTCATCCACGGCGTGATGAACACCGACAATATGGCGCTCAGCGGCGAAACCATAGACTACGGCCCCTGCGCCTTCATGGACGTCCATCATCCGTCCACCGTGTTCAGCTCCATCGACAGCGGCGGCCGCTACGCCTACGGCAACCAGCCGGCCATCGCCCAATGGAACCTGGCCCGGCTGGCGGAAACCCTGCTACCGCTGCTGGACCCGGACGAGCCCAAGAACGCGGTGCCGGCGGCCACCGCCGTCATCGAAGACTTCGCCGAGTGCTACCAGGCCCACTGGCTGCAACAGGCGCGCCGCAAGCTGGGCCTGAACCAGGCGCAGGACATCGACCAGGAACTGGCTGAAGATTGGCTGGCGCTGCTGGCGCGCCAAGATGCCGACCACACCCTGGCCTGGCGCCGGCTGGCCGACGCCGCCGAAGGCCAAGACCAGGCACTGACTCAGCTCTTCAACGACCCGGCCGCCGCCGCGCCCTGGCTGGCGCGCTGGCGCCAGCGGCTGGACGCCGAACCGCAAGCCGCCGCCAAACGCGCCGCCGCGCTGCGCCAGGCCAACCCGCTCTACATCCCGCGCAACCACCTGGTGGAAGAAGCGCTGGCCGCCGCCAGCGACCACGGCGACATGGGCCCGACGCTGGCGCTGCTGGACGTGTTGCGTCAACCGTTCACCGAACGCACCGGCCTGGAGCGCTACACGCTGCCGGCCGCGCCGGAAGTGGCGCAGGGGTATCGGACCTTCTGCGGCACCTGATTACCGCCAGCCGCAGCCGATAAAACAAAAAGCGCAAGGCTCACCACCTTGCGCTTCCCCGCCAGCCCTGCTCAACAGCCTTCAAGCCAAGCGCTTCTCCATCACGTCGTCGTCCATCACAAAGCCGTTGCCGATGTCGAACACCGCCTGCTCCCGCAAGGTGAAACCACGCTGCTTGTACACCGCGATGGCGCCGGCATTGTGCTTATTCACCGTCAAGACCAGGGTATGGCAGCCGCGCTGCCGCGCCGCCTGTTCCACCGCGTCCAGCATATAAGCACCCAGGCCGCGGCCGCGCGTCTCCGCCAATAGATACAGCTGCTCCAGCTTCATCTCCCCCGGCGTCGCCGTCAGCGCGTAACTGCAATAACCCGCCAGTCTGCCGTCCAGCCTCAACAGGCCAAACCAGCGGTCCGGCGCGTCCAGATAGGCGGACAGCTTTTCCGGCACATAACGGCCGGCCAGCATGTATTCGATCTGCTCGCGGCTGATCATGCTGATGAAATGCTGATGCCAGATCTCGCCGGCCAGTTCGGCCAGGGCGGAAAAATCGGCGGCGGTCAACGGATCCAGACAAACGTTTTGGCTCATGCGCGGCACTCTCCAGGTTGAACGGTCATAAAAGGAAAATGTGGGCGATACCGCTCACCGACAAGTCCGGAGGCATTCGATTCAGCGCGGCGGCTTCACCCTAGTTGCCAAGACAGTTAGAATACAAACATCATAAAACGGCGCTAAAAACCCGCCGCCACCACCTTCCCGCAGCGAGACTTCATGCACTTCATCTTTGATATCGACGGCACTATTTGCTTCAACGGCAGGACCATCAGCCCGGCCATCCAGGACGCGCTGGACAGCCTGCGCCGGCACGGCCACCAGTTGGGCTTTGCTTCCGCCCGCCCCTACCGCGACATCCTGCCCTTGCTGGATGCCCGCTTCCACGATGTGCTGATCATCGGCGCCAACGGCGCGATGAGCCATCGGCAAGGCCAGTTGCACCGGCTGAACCCCATCCCGGACCCGGTGTTCGCCGACGTCACCCAACTGGCGCAACGCTTCGCCGCGTCCTATCTGGTGGACCTGAGCTGGAACTACCACTACAACGGCGACGCCAGCCACCCCTTCCTCAACAAGGTGGACCCCGGCAAACTGGCCAGCCATGTCGGCGCCGAAGACATCCGCCAGCCGGCCAAGCTGCTGATCACCGCCTGCGCCGACGTCCCCGGCCTGCGCCGGGAACTGGACGCCCACGCCGGCGTGGAGCTGCACCACCATTCCGACGAACAGATCTTCGACATCACCGCCGCCGGCGTCAGCAAGATGGCCGCGCTGCGCCAATGCGGCATCGCCGCCGAGGAGCTGATCTGCTTCGGCAACGATAGCAACGATGTCAGCATGTTCCTGGACGCCGGCCACTCGGTACAGGTGGGCGCCCATCCGCGGCTGGCGGAACTGGCCAGCGAACGCTTGCCGCTGGACCAGGACATTGAAGCGCGGCTGGTGGACGCCATCGCGCGGCTGAGCCGCGAACGCGCGCCGGCGCGGCGGGATTGAAAAAGCGCGCTCCGCCGAGGATAAAGAAGATGGGGCCGCTCACAAAGAGGCCGACTCGCCGTTGATGCACGGCCTGCGTTTGCGCGCCTTGTCTCTGGCTCTCTGCGAGATGGCGTGAGCGGAGCCAAGCAGGTTCCCGCCGTCTCCCTACCCGCCTCAATTCCGTGGAGCGCCCATGGCCGCCACCCTAAAGCTGTCCGAACTGATCAGCTCGCTGAGCTACGCGCTGGACATCACCGAAGGCCAGCCCGAAGGCCATTGCATCCGCAGCTGCTGGATAGGCATGCATATCGGCCAATGCATAGGCCTGCCGCCGCAACGGCTATGGGATTTGTACTACGCCATCCTGCTCAAGGACCTGGGCTGCAGCAGCAACGCGGCGCGCATTTGCGAGCTCTACCAGACCGACGATCGCAGCTTCAAACAAGACTTCAAGCAAGTGGGCGCCGGCCTGCCGCAGCTGCTGGGCTTTGTGTTCAAGAACACCGGCACCCACAGCGAGGGCTGGGCGCGGCGCGCGGCTTCCGTTCTCAAAGTGCTGCGCCACGGCAGGACGATGGCGGACGAACTGATCAACACCCGCTGCCACCGCGGCGCCGACATCGCCCGTCAGCTGCGTTTCAATGAAAACGTGGCGCGTGGCATTCAATCGCTGGACGAACACTGGGACGGCTCCGGCCGGCCGCTGGGGCTGCGCGGCGACGCCATTCCGCTGAATTCGCGCATCGCGCTGCTGGCCCAGGTGATAGACGTGTTCCACATCACCCATGGCCGCCAGGCGGCGCTGGAGCAGGCGCTGCGCCGCGCCGGCGGCTGGTTCGATCCGGAACTGGTGGCCGCCTTCCGCCGCGTAGGCGCCCGGCCGGACTTCTGGCGGCAGCTGGAGGCCGACGACATTGACCAGGCGGTGCTGAGGCTGGAGCCGGCCCAATACGCGGTGCCGCTGGACGAGGACTATCTGGACGAGATCGCCGAGGGTTTCGGCCAGGTGGTGGATTCCAAAAGCCCGTTCACCGCCGGCCACAGCCAAAGAGTGGGCCATTACGCCGACCAGATCGCCGCGGAACTGGAACTGGGCCAGGAACGACGACGCTGGCTGAAACGCGGCGCGCTTCTGCACGACGTGGGCAAGCTGGGCGTCAGCAACACCATATTGGACAAGCCCGGCAAGCTGGAGGCGGACGAATGGGAGGCGGTCAAACGCCACGCCGCTTACACCGAAGCCATCCTGGGCCGCATCGAACACTTCGCCGAACTGGCCTGGGTGGCCGGCGCCCACCACGAGCGCCCGGACGGCGGCGGCTACCCGCGCGGCCTGTCCGGCGACGCCATCGCGCTGGAAACCCGCATCATCACCGCCGCGGACATCTTCGACGCCATCAACGCGGAACGCCCCTACCACCCGGCCACCCCCGCGCCGCAAACCCTGGACATCATGCGTCGGCACCTGGGCAGCGCCATCGACCCCGCCTGCTTCGCCGCGCTGGAACAGGTGCTGCGCCAGGAGGGCGCGCTGTCTTGAGCACATGAAAAAGCCGGCCCCGCGGGGCCGGCTCGCCGTCAACGCCGCATCGGCTCAATGCCAGCTGCTGGCCAATACCGGCTGCAAGCTGGCCTGATAGTCCGCCGGCAAAGCGGACTGCCCGCCAGCCGGTGGATTGAAGGCCGCCATCGCGTCCACCAAGGCCTGTACCTGGCTGGCCGCCAGCGTCTTGCCATCACCGGTCTTGATCAACTCGATCTGGTAGGCCTTGTCGGCAAACCAGTGATTGACCGTCACCTTGTCATCCGAACCGATAACGGACAACTCCAGGCTATCGCCGCTACGGCGGAACCAGAGCTGATCGGAGTTGATGCCGGAACCGAAGCGCAGCTCGTCACGGTAGTTGGGGTCGTTGTCGGCCGCGTCGCGGTAGTTATGCCACGACTCCCCGCCCA
>NZ_JBMDJX010000047.1:0-22611 GCF_057809415.1 Chromobacterium sp. FG22
GGATCGACCGCCCGTCACAACGATTGCGCCGGCCCGCACACGGTGGGCCAGTCCGCCGCAATGCGCCAGCTACTGCGCTGACGCGCAGCTGGCGCAAAATCAAAACCTTTGGCTCTATATCGTCCTGTTTGCTTCTTGCGAAAAAGCGATTTAGTTGAGGGGGTGTAGAAAAGCAAAAACAGAAAAAATTTTTCAGGGGGAGTTCCGTTTTTAGGGGTGATTCAGGCACGATAAAGCCGTGCCTAAACCACCCCTAAAAACGGACACACATTACGCACGCTTACGCTGTGTCTCCATTTGTGAGATAAGTATCTGATTGCAAAAGATAAAACAATGAATACCTTATTGCTAAGGTGTGTTGCGTGTTCCTAAATTATATCAATAAAAACATATACTTAATTTGTATGATATTGTATGATGATCTAGTTTTAACTTCATAAAATTAGGGAGGGCAACTGTCCATGGCGATGGTAAGAAAAACGATCTGGATTGACAGCGATACTGTTGAGCTAGTTGAGAAAATTGCAGAGAAGCAGCGTGTTCGTGAATCGATTGTTTATCGCTCTTTGATCACGGACTCACTGCGACAACATGATGTGAGATTTGATCTAATTTTTGACAGGCTCAATGATATTTCTGAGTTGATAAAACACGGTAATGTCATGTCTGCAAGCGCACTTGTGGCTTCAGCAATGACAGATGCAGGATTGAAAACTGGTGATGGAGACAATGATGCATTTAAGAGCCATGTCAAGGCTGTTATTAGAACCGCAATAAGGACTGGAGAGGCCGTAGACAAGCAGCACTCAGATGGAACTCTTGTGCAAAGTTAGCAAAAAATTTTAGGTAGGAATTTATATGAAAAATTCAGGAGCTACGGATTCAGGTGTTGGTAGAGCGCTACTAACAACAAAGGTTAGGCTATCAATCCAAGCCGCTATCATGTGTTTCACTTTTGGCTGGATACCTGGTGTTCTACTTCCATTAATATTGTGGTTTTTTCTTGCCACTCCGAAAGATATTGATGTTGTAAAAACTGATTTTCTTATATCTGTTCTTGATAGCAAAGCGTACAGGAAATGGCGAATCAGGGATGATTTTGGTGATCGTAAAGTTGTTAGTATTGAGATAAATAATGGAAAAATAATTCAATACTTTTCGCCAGTTGAAATGTCGAAAATAATACTTTTTGAAAGCAAATCAATCGCATCTTTTAAGATGACTGTAATTGCTTCACTGCTCAGTGGGTTGCTTGGTCATTTATTGATTTGGAAGATTCTATCCAGGCTCGGTAGGAAAGGGCAAGAGAGTAAAAGATTAAGAGGTGCGGCTGATATTGTTTCAAATAAAATATTGAATAATATGGTGGAAAAAACGTCAGGAAGTAAGTATGAATTTGCCACAGTAAAGTTGCCAAAGATGGCTCCAATGAATGGAATAATGGCTCAAGGGTCACAAGGTTCAGGTAAGTCACTAGCGATACATGACTTGATGAGACAGGTATTTAAAAATAAAAAGAAATGTATAATTTATGACCATAGTGGTGAGTACTTCAGAGCATATTTTAGACCAGGGAAAGACTATTTTTTTAATCCAGCACTCATAGGATCTGTGCCGTGGTCTATTTTTTCAGAACTAAAATATGATTATGATTCTGATACTTTAGCTCAAGCTTTTTTGCCTCCAAAGGGTGGGGTACAAACAGGTCCAAATGCTTTTTTTGAAGAGGCAGCAAGATCTCTATTTTCAGTAATTTTGCTGAGACTGAAAAAGCTAGGAGTAGAAAATACTTGTGATATTTCTAATGCATTCCTTGAGATGCCAGAAGATGAGATGGCAGAGCTAATCAAGCATTCTGTAGCAAGCTCCGCTGTTGGAGGAGACTCAAAAGGACAAAGGCAGGGTGTGATAAGTTCGATTGCAATTTATCTTAATGGTATTGCTGCGGTAGAACCTGGAAATTGGTCAATAAGAGAGTTTTTAGATAGAGATGATGACGCAAGGTTTTTCATCCTAAACACTGAAGATACTCAGGCTATGTTCGCTCCGCTTTATCGTCTTATGATAACTGTTTCTTTTTCATTGATTGCTGCAAAGCAAGAAATTGTGCACGAAGATTTGTATTGGTATTTCTTGGATGAGGTTTTGCAATTGGGCGATATAAAAATTGATAAAACACTTGCGACAATTAGAAAATTTGGCGTTTGCATTGCAACAGGGATTCAGAGTGAAAGTCAGGTATCGTCAATTCTTGGCAAGGATCGGTCTGAGACTGTTTTGAACTGCTTCAATACGATACTTCAACTTCAAAATAATGAGCCAAATATGAAGGAAAGAGCGGCAAAGCGGTTGGGGCACATGGAAGTGAGCGTAGTATCAACGAATCAAGCATTAGCTGTAAGTGATTGGCGTGATGGTGCTGGTTTGTCAAATCATGAGCGCGATAAATGGGTGGTAAGGCCGGAAGAAATTGGTGAACTATCTGTTTGTACTGGGTACATAAAATTTAGGGAATATCCCGTCTCAAAGGTAGACTATTCTTCTTGGTTAAAATCTGGATTTTTCAGAAAGTGCTATGCGGCCAGGATGACTGTAGAAGTGAATGAAACTCCACCAAGAGATCCAAAATTTTTGATCGAACAAGATGGGGAGGAGATCAAGCGAGTTTCCTTCCAAGAAGTACGTGAATCTATGAAAGCAAAAGTTGACGCAGGGTCTGAGGAAAGTTCTAGTGATAGCGCTGGGGGCGCTGCAGGTAAAGTTGTCGTAATAGAGGAAAATTGTAATGAAGCGGATGGGGTGTCAGAGGCTAAAAATGGGGAAAATGGAAAGGTTATTCCGATGATTAGAACAAACCAGCTGATCACTGACAATAATACAGGTCATAACCTTTTGGACTGAAATCTATCATGGAAAAAACTAAAAAAGGTGCCATTGTAATTTTATGCTTTGTAGTGGCTTTCATGATTTTCATCTGGCCAGATTTAAAGGATTTTGGTCATGATTGGATGTACGACTACAGCCCTACAAAAGAAGAGTTGATGCCCCCTGGATATCTAGAAAGTATTCGTGGTTATACTTTAAGACCTGAGCGCAATGATGCAAAATTAATTCATATTTCAGAGCTAAACGTTGTAGCGGTCAAGGCAGATGGTGTTCAAGTAACGTTCTACCTACGAAGCCGTAGTGAGAATGACTATCCATCATTAAGAGTGAAGCTAGTAAACGCAGGTCACAATCAAACTCGAGTCGTTGTCTTCGCGCCTAATGAGTATTCTCATGGAAATAAACTGCGATCTGAAAAGATTTCATTAATTGTTCCAACGATGCAGGGCGAGAAGGGAATGATTATTGAACCGTTCTATGTTGATGGTGAGTGATAATGATTTCATATAAACAAATTGGTGGTGGAAAAGGTGCGCCGACATCATCTGGAGCTGTCTCATACTATGAGGCGGCCTTCGTTGAGCAGGGTAGGGCGAGCAATGTCGATAATTACTACGCAAATGAGTTAGCTTTTGCCAGCTGGCAAGGAAAGACAGCGAAGCTTCTTGGTATGGCAGCTTCAGGAGTGACCCGTGATGACTTTAAAGCTCTTCTTGAAGGTAAGTTGAGCAATAAGGAGACTGGGGAGTTTTTTGACTTGTCTAAAGGAGCAGGGAAGAATCGTCGCTTAGGTTATGATTTTACTGTTTCAGCTCCAAAAAGTGTTTCTGTTGTTGCATTGGTTGGGCATGATCAACGTGTTATTGATGCTCATGTTAGAGCTAATCTACGGACCATGGAATGGCTGGAGAAGCATGGTGCATATGTCAGAGTTAAAGATGAAAATGGCCAAAATAAATTACAGGCTACTGGGAATCTAATCTATGCAACAGTTGGCCACGAAACCAGCCGCTCCAATGAGCCTCAGCTTCACAATCATAATGTAGTCATAGCAGCGACGTTTGATTCTGTAAAAAATAAATGGAGAAGCTTAACTAATGATGTTCTTCTTGAAATTAGATCTCAAGCGGATATAGTTTACAAATCTGAATTAGTAAGAGATTTAAAACGTTTAGGCTATCAAATCGAATATGACCAAGATGGAAGCTTTGAAATTGCTGGAATCAAAAAGGAGCAACTCGAAGCATTTAGTACAAGGTCAAAGGAGATCGATGCGTTATTGACGTCATGGGGCATTAATCCCAATACCGCGAGTTATGAAGAGCGACAGAAGGCAACGCTTGCTAGCCGAGATCAGAAGATAGAGCTTCCTCGCGATGAGCTATATAAACAGTGGCATGAAATGGCGGCGAGGTCAGGCTTGGATTTGTCATCCATAGTGAGGAAGGCACAAAGTCGAGAACAGGCGGCATCCAATAATCCTGATAAGGGAATGGATAGCAATCTTGGACAGAGCAAGGATGAGCAGCGAGATGCGCTTCATTGGGTTTCTTGGGCCGTTGAACACCTTTCTGAAAGAGAGCAAGCATACCGACCGGCGAATATTGAGACAACTGCTCTGACATTTTCAAAGGGTGACATTAGTATCGATAGGGCTGAGTGGGCTTTGGCACGCCTGCTCAAAGAAGGTGTATTAGCAGAGACGAAACAAACCTCTGGGGAGGTGTATGTTACTACAGCTCAAGCGATTAAAAGCGAATTAAATTTATTGAGCAGCATTCAGAATGGTAAGAATTCTGGCTGTGTTGTTATGAAAAATGAATTGGAATTCAAGGAAGCTATAGCCTCTTTCGAGGAACGGAAAACGGTTGAGATTGGAGTTGCATATAAGTTATCCAATGAGCAGGTTCAATCGGCACGAAACATCTTGATGCATGAAGATAAATATCAGGGAATTCAAGGCGATGCGGGTACAGGGAAAACTGCTGCCTTGGAAATGGTGTATGCGGCTGCAACTGAAAAGGGATGGACTGTTTTAGGTGTGGCTACATCATCCAACGCGGCGAAAGAGCTACAAGAAAGTAGTGGCATTCCAAGTCAGACGGTTGCAGGGTATATATTTGATCGAGAAAACTCAATTAAAATTTTACAAGCAGAGATAGCACAACTACGTGATGAAATTAGTCGCAGTAGTGACGCTAAGTCTCGATTTGAAACTGTTCAGCTAAATGCTAGTAGTGTCTCTCATGCATATCGCGATAAGCGCTACACCTTTGACTTGGAAAATGGCGACGTTTTTTCTTCGCCGGATTCTTTCCGGCAACGGATTGGTGAGAGAATATTGAGAGGATCCGAAAATTCCATTGAAGCATCAAGGAGAAATTTGGAGTTTCCTGGCGCCGGTAATGAAGTTGTGCGTGCCCGTGCCTCTCAAGTCTTTGATGATATAAGAGGCAAAGTAGGTAGAGCCTTGACCTCATATGATCGAGTTGAAACAGCTGAGGCAATCTCCGCTCGAGCGGTTCTCTATTCCCAGAGGAATGACCAGGGGGAAATAATACAGAGAGATATAGAAAAGAAGCTTGCTGAGCTGGCAAATCTTGAAAAAACTGGCAACAGAGAAGGTAAGCAAACACTTCTTGTAATGGATGAGGCGTCTTTAACAGGGGTGAAAGATACCGCCAGTATCACAATGCTTGCAGACATGATAGGTGCTCGTGTTGTGTTTCAGGGGGATACAAAGCAGCATGGATCAGTTGCGGCTGGTAAAGCCTTTGTTCAGGCTCAGAAGGCAGGAATGAACACCTCTGTGCTAAAGGAAACACGCCGTTTTGATAACGCTACGCCTCAAACTCGACAGGCGGTAATGCTTAAAAGCCAAGGAAAGTATGGTCCAGCTTTGGATTCGCTTGATAGGATTGATGTGCCAAAGGATATGGAGTTGGCGGAAGTTGTAGCGAAAAGATATCTGGAGCACCTAAAGGATTTGCAATTAAAAAATATTCAAGCACCTAGAGTCGGTGTCGTCGCGTTAACAAATAAGGACCGGAAGCAAATAAATCTTGAGATCCATAATGAGCTTGCGAGAAATGGACTTATTTCAGATGCAGATTATAATAAGTACCATTTGGAGGATCCAAAGCTGACCGGGGCTGAAAAAAATCTGGTGAATATTTTGTATAAAAATGGAGTAAATCACTTCATATTTCATAAGCCATACAAAGATATTGGAGTGAAAAGTGGAGATGTTTTGCGAGTTGCGAGTTTGGACGTCGCTACAAACCGAGTTGAATTAGATTTGGGTGATGGCAAGACAAAGTGGATCAATCCTCATCAATATGAAAGGTTTTCTCCGGCAAAGTTAGAAAGCAGAAAATACTCAATGGGTGATCTTATTGAGGCGCGCGCCAATATTAAGAATGCAATTCTGGTTGATAGTGGTGAGATGCATAAAGTTTCCAATGGCACAAAAGGGGAAATTGTATCGATTGATAGAGATGGTATGTCAGTTAAGTGGAGTGATAGCAGCATAACAAAACTGGATAATATGCAGTCCCAATTTGTGGATCATGGCTATACACATACTAGTTTCAAGGAGCAAGGTGCCACTAATCATAGGGAAATTATTGCGGTAAGTGATACGGGTGCAAAAATATTTAATCGTGAGGCTGCAGATGTTGTACTTACACGGGCAAAAGATAATGCGGAGATTGTTACAACAAGTTATAAACGGCTACGGAGAAATGCTGATAAATCTGTAGTAAAAACGACTGCTATTGAAATTGAGAATGAGACCTTTGTTAAAGGAAGGGGGAGAGAGTTGAAATCAATCAAAAATATCAACTTCTCAGGCATTGATAATGCAATTGACAATATGAAATTACCGCAGGAACCACGGCAGTCTTCACTATCTCACCATGCACCCTCTGAGCATAATAAGGAACAGAAGGTCGTTAAGGAAAATGGTCGTACTCTTGGAATGTAAATCCTTGACAAGTCTTACCTGTCCAAAAGTACGAATTAGCTGGTGAAGTTGTGGTTGATGGATTGCCTCAGCTAAAATTTGCAAATTAGAATGCCATTGCTATCTTTTTGTTGGTACCTGCGGCATCTAATCGTCTGCATTTAGACAGGGCTATCCGATGATCTCCTTCCCCCTGCTTACAAGCTTCGCCTCCGCCTTCAACCAGGACCAGCGCCTGCTCACCCTCAGCCTGGGCGACGGCAGCGTGGCGGCCGAGCAATTGCTGCCGCTGAGCTTGGCCGGCGAAGAAGGCGTGTCCCGGTCTTACGCCTACCAACTCACCTGTTTGTCTCCGGACGGCAAGATCGAACTCAAGAGCCTGCTCGGCCTGCCGGCCCGGCTCGGCATCCTGGACGCCGCCGGCGCGGAGAGCCTGCGCTGCGGCGTGGTGTCCAAGGCCGAGTGCCTGGGCTCGGATGGCGGCTTCAGCCGTTATCAGCTGACCATTGAGCCGCCGTTCGCGCTGCTGCGTCACCGCGTCAGCTCGCGGGTGTTCCAGGATCAGTCGGTGCCCGACATCGTCACGCAGATTCTGAGCGAGCATCAGCAGGCCAACCCGGTGTTCGCCCGCGTGCAGGCCCAGGACTTCAAGACCGGCCCGGCGTCGCCGCGCAGCTACTGCCTGCAATACCGCGAATCCGATTACGACTTCATCGTGCGCCTGCTGCATGAAGAGGGTTACGCCTGGCGTTTCGATCACCTCGACGGCGACACGCCACAAGTGCGCTTGGTCGCCTTCGACGACCCTTACAGCCTGCCGCCGGCCGGCGTCGAGCGGGTGCGTTTCCACCGCAGCGACGCCACCGAGGCCGAGGACGGCCTGACCGAGTGGAACGCCCAGCGCCAGATCGTGCCCGGCGCGGTGGCTTTGGCCAGCTTCGATTACCAGCCGGTGCAGACCCAGCACAGCGGCGACGACAGCCGCATCGACCAGGGTCAGAACGGCAAGGCCTTGCAATCCTCCTTGCACGACTACGACCCGCAATCGCTGTACTACGCCGGCGACGCCGACCAGCTCAGCCACTACGCCCAGCTGCGTCAGCAAGCGCATGACCTCAACGCCAAGCAATTCAGCGGCGGCGGTTCGGTGCGCGGCCTGGCCGCCGGCCAGTGGTTCCGCCTGGACGACCACCCGGCCCACGACGGCGACAGCAGCGAACAGCGCGAATTCGTCGTCACCCGCCAAACCTTAAGCGCGCGCAACAACCTGCCGGCCGACCTCAAAGCCTTCCAAGACGGCAAAGACGCCCAACCCTTCCGCGCCGACTTCGACGCCCAACGTCGCGGCGTGCCGCTGACCCCGGCCTACGCCCACACCGAACTGGCCAAGCCCAAATCCCGCGGCGTGCAGACCGCCACCGTAGTGGGACCGCAAGGAGAAGAAGTCCACACCGACCAGCACGGCCGCATCAAGGTGCAATTCCACTGGCAGCGGCCGGACGAACATCCGAGCATCGGTGCCAACCTCGACGACAAGTCCTCCTGCTGGCTGCGCGTGGTCATGCCCAGCGCCGGCGCCGGCTGGGGCCACCAATTCATCCCGCGCATCGGCCAGGAAGTGTTGGTCGACTTCATCGAAGGCGATATCGACCGCCCTGTGATCACCGGCGTGCTCTACAACGGCAGCCACCCGCCGCCGGACTTCAGCGGCGCGGGCGCCTTGCCGGCCAACAAGACCCTGTCTGGCATCAAATCCAAAGAACACCAGGGCGGCCAGTACAACGAACTGCTGTTCGACGACACCCCGGGCGAAGTGCGCGCCAAGCTATCGAGCGAGCCGGGCAAAACCCAACTCAACCAAGGCTTCCTCACCCAGCCGCGCAGCAACGGTAAAGCCGAGCCGCGCGGCGACGGCTTCGAACTGCGCACCGACAGCCACGGCGCCGTCCGCGCCGGCCACGGCCTGCTGCTGAGCACCGAAGCTCAGAACGGTGCGTCCGGTAAGCAACTGGCGCGCGAACAGGCGCAAAGCCAGCTGGACGCGGCACTCAGCCTGAGTCAAAGCCTGGGCGACACCGCCAGCGGCCAGCAGGCCGACACCATGGAAACCGGGCCGGAAGGCATAGGCGACGACAATAAGCGGGAAGGCAAGCAGTTGATCGGCCACCTGCAGCATCAGCAAGCGGCGCTGAAAGCCTGGGAGGCCGAAACCAATACCGACAAAGAAGGCAAAACCGGCCAGGACATCTCCGGCCGCCAGCCCTTGCTCATCCTGTCCGCGCCGGCCGGCATCGCCAGCCTGAGCCAACAGAGCCATACCCTGGCGGCGGAAACCAATCTGGACCTGGTGGCGCAGCGCGACACCAACCAAACCTCGGGCCGACGCTGGATTCACAACGTCGGCGACAAAATCAGCCTGTTCGTCACCGGCCTGCAAGACAAGATCGCGCTGAAGCTGATCGCCGCCAAGGGCAAGATCCAGATGCAGGCGCAGAGCGACAGCATCGAGGTGACCGCGGACAAGGATGTGACCGTCACCGCCTGCAAGGGCCAGCAGCTGTGGAACGGCAAGAAGGAGATTCTGCTGACCAGCGGCGGCGCTTATGTGCGGATCAAGGACGGCAAGATCGAGCTTCACGCGCCCGGCACCGTCAGCTTCAAGGGCGGAAGCCACGATTGGAGCGGGCCGGCCAGCATGCACCCGCCCTTGCCGCAGTTTCCCAAAGGCGTGTGCGTGGAGTGCATGCTCAATGCCTTGAAAGCGCGCAGCCCCGTGGCGGCGACCACGCCGGGGAGCGCCTAAGCCATGTTCCTGCAAAACCCCCACGCCGCCGACCTGTCCATGCAAATCGAAGCCTGGATCGCCCACTCCCCGGCCGCCCAATATGGCTGGGTCGTGGATGGCTGCCAGCTGGAGTCCGGCGACTGGCGCTGGCTGCGCCGCCACGCGCCGCCGTTTGAACCAGCGTATGCTGAAGGGCCGATGGCAGCGCTGGGCGATGCCGGCATCCTGCTGTGGCCGGGCGACGCGCGGCGCCAACTCTGGTGGCCGCAATGGCTGGCCCGCGCCTCGGGCCGGCCGCTGCTCAGCCTGGCCGAATACCGCCCCACCCCGCCGGACAGCGAGTTCTGGCACTGGCTCAGCCAGTTGGACACAGAGGACGGCGCCTGCCTGGTGCTGCGCATTGCCGACACCCATGCCCTGGCCAACGCCCTGCCGCTGCTACAGGCCGAACAAGCCGCCGCACTGGCCGGCAGGCTGGCTCGCTGGGGATGGATAGAGCGCGATGGCAGTTGGACCGGCGTGGCGCTGCCCGATGCCGCGCCGGGTCCGCTGCCGCCACGGCTCACCTTCAGCGCCGAGCAGTTCCGGCAACTGATGCGGCGCGCCCAGCCGGACATGCTACTGCCGGTGCTGGCGCATTTCGATGTGGCCTTGCCAGGGCTGGCGCCTAACCGCCTGCACCAGCAATTGCAGCGGCTAGCCGCCACGATGGACGGCTATGGCATTGCGGACACCCCCAGCCAAGCCTTGTTCATCGCCACCGCCTTCGAACGCGGCGACGACTTCCACCAGGCGCCGGAATGGCAACCCTACTGGCGGCAGACCCGCGCCGGACAAACCTGGATTCGGATGCAGGCCACTGATGAACGATAAGGAACACTCTATGCAGTTTGGACGCTTTACTTTGCTCATTGCCATGCTGGCCACGTTAACAGGATGCTGGGAACACGAGCCAATCGGCGTACCCGTCGCCAACTACAACTTCTCGCAGCACGATATCAATTCAGTCTGGGTGAATGGGAAATGGGCCGGTCTGGTTCGTGTCGAGGAGGGCGGTGCTCAAGCGGGTTGGGTGAGCCTGCCCGCCACTTACCAACCTGGCATCACGGTTACTGTGGACTGGGAGCGCAACGCTTGCGTGCATGGAACCTCCGAATGCGCCAAGCGGGATAAGGATGGGGAAATCATCCAGGTGAAGTTTCGCAAAACGGTTGCCGTACAGCCTTATGACGCAAAGGACGTCGCGGAACTGCAGCTGGCGTTCTTGCCGAATGATGAGGTCCGGGGATATGCAGATGGCGCGCTGTTTTCCTATGAGAAACACCCATCAAGGAAAGAGTTCGGTGGTTTGCTGGCACAAGGAATGCGCCCGCTTGAAAGTCTTTGGCCGAGAGCAGGTATTAAATCGGAGGCTTCGCGATGAGCACACAGGATGCCTGCGCGCCTCAGGGGGCGGAAACCCTGGCGCAAAAAGCGAAGCGCTTTCAGACTAAGGCGGCGCTGACCGGCGACACTGGCAAGCTGCAAGCCAGTTGCAAGCGCGATGTCTGGGCGACTTTCTTTTTTGATGGCACCAATAATAACCGCGACCGCGATCTGATCGAGCCGGTGAAGAAAGGTCGGCCGCGCGCGCTCTGCGAGCACTCCAATATTGTCACTTTGTTCGAGTCTGCAAAAGCAGATAATGAAACCTCCCACTTTGCTTACTATGTCCAAGGTGTCGGCACCGTCTTCAAGGAGATAGGCGAAGATACACCCAATGACTCCGGGCTATCTCTAGCCCAGGGCGGCCAGGCTAGGCTCAGCTTTGCCTATTACCAGCTATGCAATGCCATTCATATCGCATTGAGAAAAGTCCCTTTGTTCAAGGGCGATGACTTCAAAACCGAGCTCAAGGTCAGTAATCAGTTGGACCAGAGAATTCCGGACTTCACCAGCCTGCAAGCGATCCAGCAAAAGCTGGCCGCCGCCATCGGCAGCAACAAGAACACGCCCAAGATTCAAAGCCTGACGGTGGCGGTGTTCGGCTTCTCGCGCGGCGCGGCGGAGGCGCGCGCCTTTTGCCGCTGGCTGGAGAAGTCCAGCCTCAAGGACGGCGATGGCTGGCTGTTTGCCGGCTGCGTGCCTATCCGGCTGCAGTTCCTTGGCCTCTTCGACACCGTGGCCTCGGTGGGCCTGGCCCACTCTACCCCGCTGGCTGGCCGGGCGCCGGGGCGCTCCGGCAGCGGCGTGATGGATGGGCAGATGGGCTGGGCCACGCCGGACATGCTGAAAGTGACCCGCTTCACCCGGCAATGCCGGCATTATGTTGCCGCGCACGAAGTGCGTTACAGCTTCCCTCTGAGCAGCATCCGCCATCAGGATGGCGGCATGCCGCCGGGGGCACTGGAAGTGGTTTACCCTGGCTCCCACTCCGATGTGGGCGGAGGCTACGGCCCTGGCGACCAGGGCAAAGCGGTGGGCCACCGCCGCAAACTGCTCAGCCAGATCCCGCTACTGAATATGTATCAGGATGCCCGCAAAGCCGGAGTGCCGTTACTGCCTTTGTCT
This sequence comes from Chromobacterium sp. FG22, assembly GCF_057809415.1. Classification (NCBI taxonomy): domain Bacteria; kingdom Pseudomonadati; phylum Pseudomonadota; class Betaproteobacteria; order Neisseriales; family Chromobacteriaceae; genus Chromobacterium; species Chromobacterium sp. FG22. The sequence continues at coordinate 12,186 of NZ_JBMDJX010000047.1, forward strand.
GCGCTCAAGGATCTTCCTGTCAGTCAGGACTTCGAGTGCGATCCTGTGTTGATCAAGCGCTTCAATGCGTATATGGGGTGGGCCTGCGGCGGCGGCGGCCTGGTGGAAGACAAGCTCTACCACCATCTCAAAAAATACTGGCACTGGCGCGTGGTGACTTCACAACGCTTCATGCAGCAGGACTGCATGCAGCAACTGGGCAAGGGCGCCACCCTGCGCAGTGCTCGTGCCGACAAGCAGGATCTGGAAGACATGCGTGCCAGCGAACAGGACTGGCAAGGTGACCTTGGCAAAGCGGAGGGCGAGGCCGGCGGCGAGGCGGCGGAGCTGGTGCGGCTGCAGCTGGCCGCGGCCAAGCTGACGCTGCCTAAGGAAGTACACGACTTCTTTGACCAGCACGTCCACGATTCCCACGCCTCTTTCTACATGATAGGTCCGACCACCGCCTGGCAGCGGCAAAAGCGGGTGGCCGCTGCGCGCAAGGCCAAACGCCAGCAGGGCCGCGGCCCCAGCGGCTTGCCGCTGGGTGGGCCAAGCTCGTATCAGCAGAAGGTGCTGGACAGCGCGCCCGGCAGTTCGGAAGCCCCAAGCCAGATCGACGCCTCCAATTTCCCGGTGGTGAGCGACGACGACTACTTCGACCTGGTCAAATCTGACGGCATGCCCGGCGTGATTGCCGCCACCATGACCAATACCCGCCGCGAAGTGGGCGGCCATGGCCACCAACGCGCCACCTTCGTAGGCAGCAAGGCGCATTACGGAAAGGCCCAGGGCAAAGCGATAGACTTGATCGCCCAGGACTCCGCCCGCATGCGGCAAGACCAGCTGGCGCGGGACTATGCCGAGCAAGTGCGCAAAAGTAAGCTTGCATTTGAAAATCAAAAAACCTTTCTACAAAGGCAGGGCTTGCCCATCCATCACTTGGAACGCATGCACCAGAAAGACCTTGAGCAAATTGGCAAACTCTACCGTTCCCAGTAAGGTTGAATTTTAGGACTATTCCTTATTACACTTTTCTTCTCTCACGCATTGGTCCCATATGGATTGACGTAATGAAAAATCGGCACGGCGAGAAGCTTCAATATTTTCTATTGAATCGTCGATGCCAAAGGTCATCACAATAGCCTTGGACAACGCTGTTTCTTCGATCTCCTTGGATTTTTCATTTCGGTAAGCAATGACAACTTGTCCAATCCGCAGTTGATCACCTGTAGTTACCTTGCGAACCTCAACCTCACGAAAATTGCTGAAATCAACATTTGGTAACGGAATCGGTGCGAGGGCTTTCCCGAAAGTTCGGGTTGCCTGTTCAATATCAGCTGAAAGGCCTGTTCCAAGGGTTAAAGCACTTCCCGTGTTAACACCAAGCTTGCCCATTGAAAGCAGCGTGAGCCCAGTTGAGAGGATGCCTCCCAATATTTTACGGCGACCTGTGCTAGCTTCTGCCCCCGCTGGGTTTCCATTGTGAATCACAGTAGCTTGAAATAACTTTTTCTCCGCTTCAATGAAAGAATTCATCTCAGAGGGGGCTAATGAGTAGGGCGGGTGGAAAAAAGTGAAATTTATGGACTTATTTGTGTAGTCCGCGCCCAGTGCTAGCAATTTAGCATCAACAGACTTAGCGACCGGATCTGTAATACTATCACGGCTACTGAAAATAGAAGTTGGCCCGCCATCTCGGATCTGACCCGAAGAGTCCGCGAATTTAAAAGCTACTAGCTTTTCTTTAATCGTTTCAATGCTGTCTTCGTTTCTAGACTTATCGCTAGACCAGCTATCAATTGGTCTAATGACCAGAATGTAAACCTCTGGCGTATTGAATTCAATAGGTCCAGCCTTTATGGCGAGAGAGGGAACGAGGAGTGAGGTCAATAAGATACTTTGCAACCAAAGGCATTTCATTTCTTTAATCCTTAATGTGAAGGCGCTTTTTAACCCGATCACAAGATGCGGCTTGCTTTGCGAATGCTCCGATTTTGTTGTTTAGATCATCGCTCATGGCATTGGCCTGGGATAGGTTGTTTTTAAGATCGGCAATAATTGCGTCGCCACTGATTTTCTCTTTTTGAAGTTCGCTAATTTCATCTTTGCTATTTTTTAAATTGATTTTTAAGCCCTCCATATTTTTCAAAAGTTCCGTGTTCTTAGAGTATAGCGTGTAACTGAAGTATGCAAGGCTTCCAACAGTAAACGCAGTCAGAATAGAAGCTGTAAATATGGCAGCAGTTTTGGATTTCATTTTTAAGACTTTCATAGGTTACCCAATTTAGTTGTATGAAGGTATCACTGGAGAGTGTAAAGTTTGAGAAGACCCCTGAGGGGTGGATTGCATAGCTGGAGTGTAGTTTCCATTGATGTTTGTAGGTAAGTTAGAGGTTGCTTTCTCTACGACATCCTGTGTGAATTCCGAAAAATTGATTTTTGTGAAATCAATTTTATTTAATTGCTCAACGGTCAAGCCACCACAGTCAGATAGGTCTAAACCTAGTTGCGGCTTGCCTTGAGTATTAATGATTTTTGAAAGAACAGAATTAAAGGAACAGTAATTGTCCTGCCATTCCATGCATGTACCGAGTACTTTGTTAGAGCAAGTCTCATCAATGAAGTAAGAGAGCCTGGCGCCGCGGTGCATTGAAAGCATTATTTCATCTTGCGTGCAGGATCTAAGGTTTTGTATGACGGCCATTGCAACCATTGCACCAAAAACATATGGATTAAACGATAAATAACCATTGCTGCCAAAAGACATTAATTGAGTATTTGCGCCCATAAGGCCGGAGCCGGCAGTAAAGGTACCCGTGCTATATGTAAATCCCCATGCTCCTACTGAAAGTCCATTGCTTGCTAAGTTTGTACCAACAGTGCCATTACTCATCATGTTAGAAGCCATAGAGTCTGTCCAACCATTGGTAAACATAGCGTCATACATATAGGAAGAAGCCATGTCTATTGCTTTTTCTCCGGCATATTTTACAGCACTACCGGCAACACCAATCGCCGTACTCATCACTTGCGAGTTGCTCTGCGCTTGTGGCGAAGTGGTGCAACAATTTTTAATGCCTGCATACCCTTTTGTACATTTTTCTTTTACCCCAGAGAATATATGGCCATCATTATAAACCTGAGCTTCTCTCATCATTTCTTGAGCTATCGCCGCTTTTGAGAAGGAATTATTAGTATTGATAGGTGTTGGGTATTTATTAGGATCAAATAGACCACTTGAACAAGACATTTGCTGGCTGCTTTGTGCTGGTTTAGTTTGACATTGATACGTATAAAGCCAACTAGAGCAAGCCCCTGTCTCTGCAATTTTATCAGAGCAAGTACTTGAAACTACTGAGCATGAGCTATTGTTTTCATAGGGGGTGCAAGTATTGACTGGTACAGGCTCATTGCATGCATAGCTATATCCAAACTGCCAACAGCTTTGGGGGACGCTAAGCGCTCTAGGTGGAAGTTTTGCTCCAGCCAAACAAATGGTGCTACCTGTTGAATCAGTTTTACATGGAGTCGCATCCAAACAAGTCTTTGAGTTAGGGATTAGAGTGCAGGCCCCTGGCGCGTACTGGTCAGCATGTGATTTGTAGCTCCAAATTGACAGAAGTGTAACCAGAAATAATCTTGGGTGTATGAAATTGTATTTCATGAATTATGCCCAGAATTAAGGTGTGTCAAGAGAGGAGCCTGCCGATCTCTCAAATGCGCCGCAGGTATTTACCCAGCTTGTTTGAACCGACCGTATAAAACAAACTCCGCTGATAGGATCTGAGCCATCGACACAAGAATAGGTAATTGTTGCTGGAGTCGTTTCAGTAGATATACAGTTTTTGCCAGACAAAACGGCCCCAGTTGGGCATTGATAGTCCGGCGTCGCTGGAGTTGTAGTAATTATTGTCTTGGTACAAGTTTGCCCTGAAAGTTGCCCGCCATCTGGGCAAGAGTATGTGATATTTGCATTCGATGATTGAGTAATAACGCAGCTGGATCCGGATTGGCTACCACTTGGGCATGTATACCCATTTATGATTGCAGACGATGTTGTGGATTGTGAGCAAGTGGCACCAGAGAGCGTATAGCCAGCAGGACAAACAGGCTGCTTTGGAACAGAATGCAAGCCACCAACATATGGTCTTGCATAATAACACATGCCGTTATTCATTAAATTTGTGAATGCTTCTTGAAAAGGAATCCCAATATCAGGACATCCTTGCGTAGAAGCTGTGGATGTTATGTGAATGCAGGTATATTCCGCATGGTCGGTAAAGATTTCTTTAAGAATATCGCCATTCTTACATGTGTAGCTCGGCTTGGCTGGGACAACATTTGTAGAAGTACAAGTGGTCCCAGATAAATTAGCACCTGAAGGACAACTAAAAGAGACTGCCGCAGAAGATGTTGTTGTATTTGTTAGCTTGCAGTCATATCCGACAAGCTGAGTACCTGCAGGGCATACAAATGTTTCTTTTGCTGGGCCTGTTTGACTAGAAACACAATAGCCATCTTTTAGAGTGCCAGATGGGCAGATACTTGCTGGAATGCCTGGGGTCTTTGTGATTGTAATATTGGTATTAAGATATTGAGAGCACTGCTGGCCAGATGTGACTCTTGTTTTATTACATGTTGCGCTCTGGTATTGAGCGGGAGTATTTTGCGTAGTTTGAACAACGCAAGAAGTGTCGGGATTTAACCCCGCATTTTTTATGGCTTGAGACGATGAGTTAAAAATACTATCAGTAGGCTTTAAATTAAAATCAAACTTACTTTGTCCTTGACCAAAGGTACCTTCACAGCTGGGTTGACTTGCTGTTGCTACTCCGGTTTTACCAAGGATTTTACTCTGTTCCTGATTCGGTGAAATGCAGCGATTTGATAAAAAATTCACGGCAGCGCAATTTTGATCTTTATATGCGTCACCACTCCCTGGAATATAGTTTGCGCATTCATCCATTGCTTTGTTTCCGAGCCCACTCAAACCAAAGGCTTGAGCCCCAGAGAGCGCACTAGATCCTGATGTCGGTTTTGAAAAGCCTCCTAGGTCCGCCGGAGTTGATGTAGGAATACTTGTCGCTCCAGTCCACGCGGAAGAGTTAACACCTGAAGGATTGACCACTTGATTTTTAGAGCTTGGGGCAAGGGATTTAGCGAAAGCTTGTCCATCAGCATTTGCATCAGCAAGGGCTGATTGCGATGAGAGGCTAGTGATGGCTATCAGAAAATAACTCACCTTTAATTTTAGGCTCATTTTTGTAGTCTTTCCGATTCCGGGTGACTGGATGGAGCTGACTTCAGTTCTTTGTTTCTAGACCATTCAGATGGGGTTGCCTTGCTGCCCGCTGCAATAGCTTCTTGAATGGCAGCTTCAACTTCCTGGGTATTATGTGCCGAACTACCATCTTTGCATTTGTGACCAGGCGGGACCAAGTGTGGATCGTTTCCGCAAACTTGCCATGGCGGCAAGCCATCTTCGCAGATATTGATTTGCCCTCCTAGTTGAGGCCAGGCAGTATTTGAAGCTGCTTGATAAGGAATAAATAGAACTCGACCGCAGCGTTGTTGTTGTGTAAAACGCTTAACTCTTTGGGCTTGAAGTGTTATTGGCCCTTTGTTGTTAGTTAATTTTTGAAGGGCCATTATTTGAGACGATAACGCTTTGTTAGTGGGCATGGCTGATTCAGCACTGCCATTAACAAGTGCTTGCACAAAAAAACTAGGAAGTATTTCGCCTGAAGCTCTAATTGATTGCGAACTAACAAATAGAAATATTGATGAAAGTATAACGTGGCTTTTATTCATTTCTGGCTCCGTAATTGAGGCTCAAATACATTTACGTCCAATTGTGTAAATGGTAGAAATGGAACACCCCAAGAGTAGTGATATTGATTTGCTTTACGTATGCGGCGTAGCTCAGGGATTTCAACAACAGGAAAGCCAGAAAGTCCTTTAATAGCTTGCAGGTCTTTGCTGGAGAGAGGGCTAGATGGATTTAAACTGAATATCTGTCGATAACAGCTCTCAGCCATTGTATTCACGCCTTTGAAGTCCTGCTTTCGGATGTATGCTTTTACTAGTTGATATTTGCAGTATGTCTGTGTCGCGTCTTTTGCCGCATAACCTTGAGAAATCTTCGTAATTACGTCCAGGCCAGAATCGACTCCGGATGAAAGTGAATCCCTTGCCAATATTACCCGTTGAGAGGGATTATGCTTGGAGCTAAATGCGGCCAAACTGAGGCTTGCTAGATTAGAGGCACATCCATTTGCATATTTAAGAGCATTGGCTCCGTCATTACGTCGATAATAAACAAAGCTTGCCATGCCGCAGACTCTGTTCGAAAGCTCAGGTCCAATAGCGCTGGCTTTCGCTAGAAGCTGAAGGCCCAGTTGTTGATTAGGCGCCACTCCTTTTCCATATATATACGAAAGCCCCAAATTTAATAGAGCAGGCTGATAGTTTCGGGCTGCTGCTGCGGAATAGTATCGGTTTGCAATGCTCATGTTCCGACGTGCTCCGAAAACGCCATGCTCTGAAGCAAACCCCAAGAAGTTCAGTGCTTCAGGGATATCTAGCGAAGCATATTCTTGCAACTTGACCAGCATGTCGTGCTTTTCACTTGGTGATGCTTTTGGCAAGCTGAGTATTCTCCAGACGATTTCGTCGCCTTTTTCACTTACCGTTACATGCTTACCATGAACAATTCCGCTCGCAGCCTGGTTGAGCCGCGGTAACAGAGCTTTAGCACGAGCAACGGCTTCATCTCCGATGCGGCCCATGATCGTTTTGTTCTGCATGTCTTGCTGTTGTTGAAACTGCTTGAATTCATCGCTATCAAGTGCTGATCCAAGATTCTCTGTATTAGAATTGCTAACTTTGTTAGCTGGGTTAGCAAAAACAACCCCATGGCAAGAACTAAAAAATATAAACAATAACAAAGACTTAGTTGTTAATGTGTTGATGTTGTGCGTGAACATAGCTAGCTCGCATTGCGAAATTTTAGTATAATATTTTATCACTTATTTTGAATTTTTTCAGCTGAATTCGCTTTGTGGCAATATTTCAGATGAAATAATTTTATCTTTTCAACATTGTTCTGCATTCCTTGCAAAGGATATTGATGACATGATTACCCCTGATCAAGAAGATGGATATCCAATACCGCACTTTTCTGAGTTTGATAAATTATCTCAGTATGAGCAAAATGAAATAATGGTTTTGAAAAGCGGAAACACTCCTGAAGCGACCATTGAACGGCTGCTTTGTAGAGTGTTTCTTTATGCTATCAAAACCCGATCTGCTGATGTGCATATAACAGCAACTGGAGATTCCCTGAGTCCAAAGGTGCAGCTATCTGTAAAAACACCTGGCGGGCTTTTAAACTTTCCTTATCTTGGACCCGCAGGTAAACACTTTCGAGATAAAATGTTTCAACTTTGCAATACCGCAAATGGTGGTACAACTCCTCCTCTTATTGCGACGCGATTTGACATGACCCTGCCTGAGAGCTTTGCTCGTGGTTTGGGACTGCAACCAATTGAGGGGACACCATACCAAGTTGATATGCGTGTGCAATACAATCGAACATTTCGTGGATTCTCCTTTATAACGCGATTACTCGATCAGCAAACTGCTCCTAAACTTGAAGAATTTAGATTGACTCAAGCATTACTTGGCGAGATTAAAAAGGCTTTAAACCAGCAGGCAGGACTTTTTCTTGTTACTGGGCCAACCGGCTCTGGCAAATCAACCTTTCTTAAAGCCTGTCTTGATTATCTTAATAATGGCAAGCGTGTAATTTATACTGTCGAAGACCCAGTTGAGTACACAATTAGTGGAGAGGCTCCAATACATCAAATTCAAGTCAGCGGGGAGGTAAAATTTAGTGATGCACTGAGGGCCGGTTTAAGATCTGCTCCAGATGTCATCTTTATTGGTGAAATTCGTGACGAAGAAACTATGCTGATTGCTATGCAAGCCGCCCAAACCGGGCACTTTGTTCTCGCGACACTTCACGCAAATACAGGTATTTTAACTGTCAGCCGTGCTCTGGACCTACTTAATAATAAAGCCCAAGATGCTCCACGCTTGGCAACGACACTAAAGTTTGTCGTAGCGACAAGGCTTCTGAATATGTATGAAGGATCTACAGTTAAACGCGAATTGACATATGCTGAGGCGTCTTGGCTAAAAAATAATGGGATACCAGCCACTTTATATGTCAATGAAGTAACGGGCGTAAAGAATGGGAAGAAAGTATCTGTGATGGAGGCTTTTTATGTCGACAGCGAGATGCAAGATCGTATTGCAAGCCCTGAATTCAGGTCAGAAGATATTTATAATATTGCAAAGGAACAGATACAGTATGAGTCTCTTCCTATGGCAGGCGCCCGAATGGTTGACGAAGGGTACTGCATTCTAGATGAGTGCTCAACAATGCTAGAAGGTGATCGATCTGCACAGCACAGCCTTTCTATGCGTGCTCTAATGGCAAAGACAATGGGAACCTCTCTTGGCGATGTTTCTAAAACGCTTGACGCTTTTTATTTGGCGCGTCAGGCAGGGGGTACTCCCCATTTGGAGGACTTTGTGAAAGGGTTAAACCACGATATGCCTGTTTTTGAAATGGAAAAAAAATGAACTCAAAGAATATCCCGTTGATTTCCGTGTTTTCTATAATTCTGGGTATGTTTCCGCAGACAGTTCAGCCTGCTCCAATTGGGGTAGGGGCTCAAGAGCAAATCAGGCCATATCTACAAGTTAAGCAAGTGCCAGGAGATGAGAATATTGTTCGGGTTTTTTTCTCTCCAGGTTGTCAATTTTCAAAGCAATATTTTCAGTTTTTTACAAATCTTGAGCGTACTTTGCCTGAGCGGAGGCGGTTCTTATTCACGCCATTAGTCAATAAAGGAGATGGTTTAAGCTATGCCCTTAGTGTTTTGGCTGTCGAGCGTTTCTACCCGGCCTACACTAACCACTTTATAGAGGCATCGCTGATTGGGGTGCAAGATCGTGGACTCTCGGCGAGGAACTGGGCTGCAATTGATAGAGTCGGTAGAGCGGCCCATCTTCCTAAGCCAATTTCAAAATTGGTGTATGACAACATCGATGTTCTGAGGAAGGACCTCCAGGTAACTCTTGAGGTGCAGCAACGACTAGGGGTCACCAATACGCCTTCGGTCTCAGTCGCTGGTACTTACATCATAACCCCCGAGTTCACTGCCGGGGATTCGAAGATGTTCAGCCAACTTGTCAATGCTGTGATATCGATGTCATATTAGGGGGGGCTGTTGGCTGCAAATTTACATATTTTCATAAATCTGTTATCAATGCAGGACTAGCTGTGTGTTCTAATTAAAAACACAAATGTTTATCATTTGCGTTTTTTCGGTATCTTTTTTAAGATATGTTTAACTCAACTATAATTAATACTTATTCGACATGCTGACTGAAGACCAACGCTACCAGATTCTCATGGCGCTGAGCAAAGGCTATGCCGATACGGTCATCGCGAAAAATCTCCCTGGCGTCACTCACATGCAGGTTTATCGCTATCGCTGTAGCATGGGTATAGCGAGTGAGACGGTGCTAGAGAACCGCTACAATGAATGGATGAAGCTGGTGGGGAAGGGGGTTGCTTTAGATGTTATTGCTGAAAGATATCAGGTAAAACAAGGAAGCATCTCGATCATGTTGAAGCGAAAGAAAGGTTTCACCGTCTCAGACTTAAAGAAAGCACAACAAAAGCATCAGGAAAAGGCCGCAGGCCAGAGGTTAGAGCCTAGTCCATTTAGCAAGGTTTAAGCGAGCTTGCCTCTGTGCTAGGCCAAGGGCATACCTAGTGGCCAAAAGTATGTCCTGTGACATCGACACCACCAGACATAGGGAGGCCATTAGAGTTTACCGTTGGGCCTTCTCCCGGCGAGTTGTCTTCGAACTCGGCGCCATTGTCAATTTTGAGTCGCAGCACCCATAAGATGCGTATGTAGTCTATTTGTCCGTTTACGTTACGTTCTATTTCAAAAAATTTGCGCATGTAGTCTCTCCTTAGCAGATGTTACCAGGCCCGTTATAGCTCGGCCTACGTGCACTCAACTTTATCAGGTCGCCGGATGGAAGTCCTGACGGTTATTGCCAGAGTATGACTCCATCGTTGCAGGGGGTGATTATTGGCCTCTGCAATTAACTATAAAATGCATTGTGCATTATAGTTATCGAATGGAGTGTTGGTCAATCTATTGGTATGCCTAATCCCGCTGTGATCCCTCCGATCTGACCGCCACCGTATCACCCCACAAACCTCTTCGCGCGGCTGGCGCCGTAAGCTGATGATGTGTTCCTGCTTCTGGTGGGAGTTAAGGGGCGCAGGCCCGTCCGCGACCAGGTGCTGCACACACGAGATCCGTACCGTCGCCGGCGGCCGCCGGCATTGCTG
>NZ_JBMDJX010000048.1:0-22061 GCF_057809415.1 Chromobacterium sp. FG22
GCGGCGGCGGCGCCTCCGGCCCCGGTTGCCGCTGCGCCTGCGCCCAAACCGGCCGCCAAGCCGGCTCCGAGCAAACCGGCGGCCAGCGCGCCCAGCAGCAGCGGCCCTCAGGAAAACACCATCCGCATCGACACCGTGCGTCTCGACATGGTGCTCAACCTGTCCGGCGAAATCGGCCTGACCAAGAACCGTCTGACCACGCTGCGCACGGAAATCCTGCAAGGCAACCGCGACACCAATACCCTGCGCTCGCTGGACGAGGCGATCAGCCAGCTGGACCTGCTGGTCGGCGACCTGCAGAACGCGGTGATGAAAACCCGCATGCAGCCGATCGGCCGCCTGTTCCAGAAATACCCGCGCTTGGCTCGCGACCTCGCCCGCCAGCTGGGCAAGGAGGTCGAACTGGTGCTGTCCGGCGAAGAGACCGAGCTGGACAAGACCATGATCGAGGACTTGAACGATCCGCTGGTCCACTTGGTGCGCAACGCCGTCGACCACGGCATCGAACAACCTGAAGAGCGCATCGCCGCCGGCAAGAAGCCGCAGGCGCTGGTGCAGCTGACCGCCGAACAGGTGGGCGACCACATCCTGATCGAGATCACCGACGACGGCAAAGGCATGAACGCCGACGCGCTGCGTCGCAAGGCCATCGAAAAAGGCCTGATCGACCAGGAAAGCGCCAACACGCTGGATGAGAAGCAATGCCTGCAGCTGATCTTCCTGCCCGGCTTCTCCACCAAGGATCAAATTTCCAGCGTGTCCGGCCGCGGCGTGGGCATGGACGTGGTGCGCACCAATATCCAGAAACTGAACGGCCGCATCGACATCAACTCGGTGCAAGGCGAAGGCACCCGCATCAGCATCTCGCTGCCGCTGACCCTCGCCATCCTGCCGGTGCTGGTGGTGCGCGCCTGCAACCAGCCGTTCGCCGTGCCGCTGGCGATGGTGCGCGAAATCATCACCATCGACCCGAGCGCGATCCAGGAAGTCTCCGGCAAGCCCACCATCGTGGTGCGCGACGAAATCCTGCCGCTGAAAACCCTGGCCGGCCTGCTGGGCTGGGAGCCGACGCAAAAGCCTTACTTCGGCGTGCTGATGCAGTCCGCGGAAAAATCCTTCATCCTGGCGATCGACTCCTTCGTCGGCCGCGACGACGTGGTGATCAAGCCGCTGCAGAACATCCGCCCGAAAGGTGTGGCCGGCGCCACCCTGTCCGGCGACGGTTCCGTCGTGCTGGTGCTGGACATGGAAGACCTGCTCACCTCCAGCGAGGCCAGCAACACCGTCACCCGATCCGCGGACCTGATCGCCACCTGAGCAAAGGCATACCGGGACAATGACCTCGACGAGCGCCTTCATAGGCAGGCAGGCCGTTCTCAACCGCAACCAGCAGCTCATTGGCTATGAGCTGCTTTTTCGTCCCAGCGGCGAGGCCTCCGGCGTCGGCAAGCATACCGAACTGCAAGCCGATACCCAGGTGCTGGTCAACACGCTCAACAATATGGGCACCAGCTGGCTGATAGGCAGCAAGCTGGCCTTCATCAATATCGGCGAAGCCATGCTCAGCAGCGAGTTCCTTGAACTGCTGCCGCCGCGCCGCGTCATTCTCGACATCTCGCCCCGCATCGTACCCTCCAACGAACTGCTGTCGCGCGCGCGGCACCTGCGTTCGCTGGGCTTCGGCATTTCTCTGGACGACTTCAGCTTCGAATCGCCGGCGGCGGCCTTTCTGGAGCTGGCCAACTACGTCAAGCTGGACATCCAGCATCAGGACACCAACCGCTTCCAGATGCTGGCGTCGCGGCTGCGCAGCTATCCGGTGATCCGCATCGCCGAACGCGTGGAAACCCACGCTCAGTTCCATCTGTGCAAAGAGCTGGGCATGGACGGCTTCCAGGGCTTTTACTTCGCCCAGCCGGAAACCCTGTCCGCCAAGGTCATCCACCCCTCCTTCCGCAACACCCTGGAGCTCTTGAACCTGCTGCGCCTGGACGCCGACATCCGCGACGTCGAGCAGGTGCTCAAACGCGACCTGGCCTTGTCCTACAAGCTGCTGCGCTACGTCAACTCCGCCGCGGCCGGCCTGAACACCAGCATCAGTTCCTTCTCCCACGCCGTCACCGTGCTGGGCTATCAAAAGCTCTACCGCTGGCTGACCCTGCTGCTGGTCACCGCCTCCGACGAAGGGCACGCGCCGCCGGCGCTGCAAAAAACCGCGGTCACCCGCGGCCGCTTCATGGAACTGCTGGGCAAGGCTCACGGCGAGCGCCACGACACCTGCGACAATCTGTTCATCATCGGCATGTTCAGCCTGCTGGACGTGCTGTTCGACATGCCGATGGCCAACATCATCGAGCATCTGCAGCTGCCCGAAGCCATCACCGAGGCCCTGCTGCACGAAAAAGGCACGATGAGCCGCTTCCTCAAGCTGGTCAAAGCCTGCGAAGACGGACAACTGACCGGCGTGCCGGAACTCTGCGCCCAACTGAACCTCAGCAGCGAGCAGTTCAACCAGGCCCATGTCTCCGCGCTCGCCTGGGTGGAAGAACTCGGCTTATAATTCGCAGTCTTGCAGCACGCTCTTAAGCTTGAGACCGAATTCCCCGATGAAATTGCTTGCCATTGATTGCTCCACCTCGTTTCTATCCCTAGCCGTTGACAACGGTTCGCACATTTTCTCCTTCCACGAGAAAGTCGAGCAGAAGCACGCCGAACGCGCGCTGCCGGAACTGGCTCGCCTACTGGAACAGGCGGAACTGCGGCTGGAGCAACTCGACGCCATCGCCTTCGGCCAGGGCCCCGGCTCCTTCACCGGCTTGCGCATCGCTTGCGGTCTGGCCCAGGGCCTGGCCTTCTCCGCCGGCATTCCGGTCATCGCCATTCCCACGCTGGACAATGTCGCGCAGCAAGCCGGCGCCGGCACCGTGCTGGTCTGTCTCGACGCCAGAATGCAGCAGGTCTACAGCGCCGGCTACCGCGTCGCCGACAACGGCGAACCGGAACGCCTCGGCCCGATCAGCGTCGGCGCGCCGGAAGCCGTCCAATGGCCGGAACGCGCCGTCATCGGCGCCGGCGACGGCTTCGAACGCTACCCCGTCCTGCAAGAAAGCGCCGGCGACGCCATTGTGCGCGCGGATCTGCAGCCCAACGCCCTCGCCTACTTCCCGCTGGCGCGCAGCGGCCGCTATCCGCAAACCCATCCGCGCGAAGCGGAGCTGCTGTATGTGCGCAATAAAGTCGCCCTGACCGCGCAGGAACAGCAGCAGGCGCGCCAAAAATGAGTTCCGTCTATCGCGCCTTCCTGCCCGACGACGCCGCTCAACTCGCCGAGCTGGAGAGCCGCGCCTGCGCTCACGGCTGGTCCGCAGCTCAATACCAAGACTCCGTGCGCTGCGGCCACCAATTCCACGGCCTGTTCGCCGCCGAGCGCCTGCAAGGCTTCGCCGTCACCCAGAGCGTGCTAGACGAGGCGGAACTGCTCAATATCGTGATGGATCCGCAATGGCAGGGCCAGGGCTTGGGCAAGCGGCTGCTGCGGGAACTGAGCGCCGCTCTGGCCGCCGCCGGCGCGCGACGCCTGTTTCTGGAAGTGCGGGCCGGCAACGCCGTCGCCCGCGCCCTGTACTCAAGCCAGGGCTTTATTGAAAACGGCCGGCGCAAGAACTACTACCCCTGTGCCGACGGCCGCGAAGACGCCATCCTGATGGAGACCGACCTATGAGCCGCGCCGCGCTGATTCAAAGCGTCATCGGACTGGGCCCCTCCTGGGAAGCGCGCCCCGGCTGGTTCGAACAACACCCGGCGGCGCTGAGCCGCCAAGCGGAAGCGCCGGCCGACGTCGACTTGGCGCCCGTGGAGCCCCCGGCTCCGCCGCGGCCGGACATTGTCGCGCAGCCCGAACCGACGACGCTCGTCGCCGCGCAGCCCTCCGCCAAGCTCCCTCCGCTCTCCGCCGAGCCCCCTTCGATCGCCTTCCCCGCGCCCGAAGTCCTGCCTCTGCTGGAATGGGACGCGCTGGAACGCGCGGTGCGCGACTGCCGCGACTGCCGGCTGTGCCAAACCCGCACCCAAACCGTTTTCGGCCGCGGCAACCGACAGGCGCGCTGGCTATTGATCGGCGAAGCGCCGGGCGAGCAGGAGGACAGGCAAGGCCAGCCTTTCGTCGGCCGAGCCGGCCAGTTGCTGGACAATATGCTGACCGCCACCGGACTGGATCGCGACCGCGACGTGTATATCGCCAACGTGCTCAAATGCCGTCCGCCCGGCAACCGCAATCCCGGCGGCGACGAAATCGCCGCCTGCCAGAGCTATCTGATCCAGCAGATCCGCCATATCCAGCCCACGCTGATCCTGGCGCTCGGCCGCTTCGCCGCCCAGACCCTGCTGCAAACGGAAAAGGGCATCGGCCAATTGCGCGGCAAACTGCACAGCTATCAGGACATTCCCCTGATCGTCAGCTACCACCCGGCCTACCTGCTGCGCAACCAGCCGGACAAACTCAAGGCCTGGCAAGATCTGGTGTTCGCCAAAAAAACCTTTGGCCGCCTCAGCGCCGATTAAACGCAAAAACCCCGCCAAGCATGCTTGGCGGGGTTTTTTAGTGCCGAACTATAAAGAAAAAACCCTTCTCCGTGCACCAGAGAAGGGCTCTTTGCTTTCGCGTTCCCGCGGAAACCGGCTTATTTCAGCTTGGTTTCTTTGTACAGAACGTGTTTGCGAGCAACGGGATCAAATTTTTTGATCTCCATTTTTTCCGGCATCGTACGCTTGTTCTTCGTAGTCGTGTAGAAGTGGCCGGTGCCAGCAGTGGACTCAAGCTTGATTTTATCGCGCATGTGTTATTACCTCAGTAGCTTTCTGGTTGACCGCAATCAGATCTCGCCGCGAGCGCGCAGATCAGCCAGCACTACATCGATGCCAACTTTGTCGATGGTACGCAGTGCCGCGTTGGATACGCGCAGACGCACCCAGCGGTTTTCGCTCTCAACCCAGAACTTGCGATATTGCAGGTTAGGCAGAAAACGACGTTTAGTCTTATTGTTGGCGTGGGAAACATTGTTCCCGGTCATCGGACGCTTGCCGGTGACTTTGCAAACACGCGCCATGTTGAACACTCCCAAAACCGGTAAAAGCTGGCTTTATATCATAGACAAAGCCAGACACTCAAGCAGAAAACGCACCCTTTTGCAGCATGGGCGCGATCGTGTTATGAAACAGTCGGCGGCAATTGTACCGTATTCGCCACAGAGATGCGAGCACTTCTTTGCCAAGCGGCGAAACGCGTCTGGCCGGCCGCGCTCGGGGACGGCGGCGCGACTTGCAACAACATGGTTCGAAGCGATTCAAATCGCAACGATTTCAGGGTAGAATCCCGGATTCCCATAGAGCCGTAATCTCATGACCAAGTACATCTTCGTAACCGGCGGTGTGGTGTCCTCCCTGGGTAAGGGCATTGCCGCTGCGTCCATCGCCGCCATCCTCGAGTCTCGCGGGCTGAAAGTCACCATGCTGAAGCTCGATCCCTACATCAACGTTGATCCGGGCACCATGAGCCCGTTCCAGCACGGCGAGGTGTTCGTCACCGAAGACGGCGCGGAAACCGACCTCGATCTGGGCCACTACGAGCGCTTCATCCACGCGAAGATGAAGAAAAGCAACAACTTCACCACCGGCCAGGTGTACGAGTCCGTGATCACCAAGGAGCGCCGCGGCGACTACCTGGGCGGCACCGTGCAAGTGATCCCGCACATCACCGACGAAATCAAGCTGAAGATGCATGAAGGCGCGGCCGACGCCGACGTCGCCATCGTCGAGATCGGCGGCACCGTGGGCGATATCGAATCGCTGCCCTTCCTGGAAGCCATCCGCCAGATGCGCTCCAACCTGGGCCGCAAGAACACCCTGTACGTGCACCTGTCCTACGTGCCCTACATCGCCACCGCCGGCGAGATCAAGACCAAGCCGACCCAGCACTCGGTGAAAGAACTGCGCGAGATCGGCATTCAGCCGGACGTGCTGCTGTGCCGGATGGACCGCGAACTGCCGGAAGACGAAAAGCGCAAGATCGCGCTGTTCTGCAATGTGGAAGAAAACGCCGTCATCGGCTGTTACGACTCCGACTCCATCTACAAAGTGCCGGCCATGCTCCACAACCAGGGCATCGACGACATCATCGCCGAGCAACTGCAACTGGACCTGCCCAAGGCGGATCTGTCGGTGTGGGGCCGCATCATCGACGCGATCGAGCACCCGGACCACAGCATCAACATCGCCATGGTCGGCAAATACGTCGATCTGACCGAGTCCTACAAGTCGCTGACCGAAGCGCTGAAGCACGCCGGCATCCATACCCGCACCAACGTCAACATCATCTACGTGGACTCCGAGGAAATCGAGCGCGACGGCGCCGACTCCCTGAAGGACATGGACGCCATCCTGGTGCCGGGCGGCTTCGGCAAGCGCGGCGTGGAAGGCAAGATCAAGGCGGTCAAGTTCGCTCGCGAGAACGACATCCCCTATATGGGCATCTGCCTGGGCATGCAGATCGCGCTGATCGAATACGCTCGCGACGTGGCCGGCATGGCCGGCGCCAACTCCACCGAATTCGACCTCGACACCAACTTCCCGGTGGTGGCCTTGATCGACGAGTGGGTCAACCACGACGGCAAGGTGGAAAAGCGCGACGAAAACTCCAATCTGGGCGGCACCATGCGCCTGGGCGGCCAGCAGTGCGATCTGGAGCCGGGCTCTCTGGCGGCGAAAATCTACGGCGCCGGCGAGATCGTAGAGCGTCATCGCCACCGTTACGAAGTCAACAACTACTACATTCCGCGTCTGGAACAGGCCGGCCTGGCCATCAGCGGCCGCTCCGCCGGTCATGAGAAGCTGGTCGAAACCATAGAACTGGCCAATCACCGCTGGTTCTTCGCCTGCCAGTTCCACCCGGAATTCACCTCGACTCCGCGCGACGGCCATCCGCTGTTCATCTCCTACGTGAAAGCGGCGCTGCAATACCAAGCGGACAAGCAAGGACCCAAGGCATGAAACTGTGCGGATTCGAAGTCGGCCTCAACCAGCCGCTGTTCCTGATCGCAGGCCCCTGCGTGATCGAGAGCGAACAGATGGCGCTGGACACCGCCGGCCAGCTCAAGGAGATCACCGCCGAGCTGGGCATCAACTTCATCTACAAATCGAGCTACGACAAGGCCAACCGCTCCTCCGGTTCCTCCTTCCGCGGCTTCGGCATCGATGAAGGCCTGCGCATCCTCTCGGAAGTGAAACGCCAGATCGGCGTGCCGGTGCTGACCGACGTGCACAGCGAGAACGAAATCGTGCAAGTGGCCAGCGTGGTCGACGTGCTGCAAACGCCGGCCTTCCTGTGCCGCCAGACCGACTTCATCCGCGCCGTCGCCCAATGCGGCAAGCCGGTGAACATCAAGAAGGGCCAGTTCCTGGCCCCGGGCGACATGAAGAACGTCATCGACAAGGCCCGCGCCGCCGCGCAGGAAGCCAACCTCGAGCCGGACAGCTTCATGGCCTGCGAACGCGGCGTCTCCTTCGGCTACAACAACCTTGTGTCCGACATGCGTTCGCTGATGATCATGCGCGACACCCAGTGCCCGGTGGTCTACGACGCCACTCACTCGGTGCAGCTGCCCGGCGGCCAAGGCACCTCCTCCGGCGGCCAGCGCGAATTCGTGCCGGTGCTGGCGCGCGCCGCGGTGGCTTCCGGCATCGCCGGCATCTTCATGGAAACCCATCCGAACCCGGCCTGCGCAATGTCAGACGGCCCCAACGCCTGGCCTTTGCCGCGCATGAAGGAACTGCTGACCACGCTCAAGGCGCTGGACGACTTGGTCAAGCACAATCCCTGGCCGGAACACACCCTGTAAACCGGCAGGCGCAGATCGCAACCGGCTCCGGCCGGTTGCTTGCCCTCCGCCCGAACACAACCAGCCTTTGAAGGAAATGTAAATGAGTTCGATCATCGATGTGGTAGCTCGTGAGATTCTGGATTCGCGCGGCAATCCGACCGTGGAAGCAGACGTATTGCTGGAGTCCGGCGTCATGGGCCGCGCCGCGGTGCCCAGCGGCGCCTCCACCGGCGAAAAAGAAGCGCTGGAACTGCGCGACGGCGATAAAAGCCGCTACCTGGGCAAGGGCGTGTTGAAGGCGGTGGAAAACATCAACACCGAAATCTGCGAAGCCATCATCGGCCTCGACGCCAGCGACCAGGCCTTCATCGACAAGACCCTGATCGAGCTGGACGGCACCGAAACCAAATCCCGCCTCGGCGCCAACGCGCTCTTGGCCGTGTCCATGGCCGTGGCACGCGCCGCCGCCGAAGACGCCGGCCTGCCGCTGTACCGCTACCTGGGCGGCGCCGGTCCGATGGCCCTGCCGGTGCCGATGATGAACGTGATCAACGGCGGCGCGCACGCCAACAACACCCTGGACATCCAGGAATTCATGATCATGCCGGTGGGCGCGCAAACCTTCCGCGAAGCGCTGCGCTGCGGCGCGGAAATCTTCCACAGCCTGAAGAAGATCTGCGATCAGAAAGGCTACGCCACCACCGTGGGCGACGAAGGCGGCTTCGCGCCCAATCTGAACAGCCACGAAGACGCGATCAAGCTGATTCTGGAAGCCATCGACGCCGCCGGCTACGTCGCCGGCCAGGACGTGATGCTGGCGCTGGACTGCGCCTCCTCCGAGTTCTACAAGGACGGCAAATACCATCTGACCGCCGAAGGCCTGCAGCTCACTTCCGAACAGTTCACCGACTACCTGGAAACCCTGGTCAACCACTACCCCATCCTCTCCATCGAGGACGGCATGAGCGAGCACGATTGGGACGGCTGGAAACTGCTGACCGAACGCCTGGGCGCCCGCGTGCAGATCGTCGGCGACGATCTGTTCGTCACCAACCCCAAGATCCTGGCCAAGGGCATCGAAGGCGGCCTCGCCAACTCGCTGCTGGTCAAGGTCAATCAGATCGGCACGCTGTCGGAAACGCTGAAAGCGGTTGATCTCGCCAAGCGTTCCCGCTATACCAGCGTTATGAGTCATCGCTCCGGCGAAACCGAAGACAGCACCATCGCGGATCTGGCCGTTGCCACCAACTGCATGCAGATCAAGACCGGCTCGCTGTCCCGCTCCGACCGCATGGCTAAATACAATCAGTTGCTGCGCATCGAAGAAGAGCTGGGCGACGCTGCCTACTATCCGGGCAAAGCTGCCTTTTACCACCTGAAGTAATCGTATGCGCTGGCTGACCCTGACTCTGGTGGCAGTAATACTGGCCCTGCAATGGCCGTTGTGGTTTGGCAAAGGTAGCTGGCTCAGAGTCTGGCAGCTGGACAAGCAACTACAGGAACAGCGGGCGACCACCCAAAAGCTGGTGGCCCGCAACGCCGCGCTGGACGCGGAAGTGCGAGATTTGAAACAGGGGACGGACGCCATTGAGGAGAGAGCCCGCAATGAACTTGGCATGATTCGGAATGGTGAAGTATTTTTCCAATTGCTGGATCCGGTGAAGCCAACGCCTCGCTAAATATCCGCCCGGACCGCACTGTAGAGCTGAACAGACAACAAGAATGACGTCCGGTCTAAAAAAGTCCAAGGTTTGGGCAATGACAACACAAAACCCCATCGAAGTCGCACGAGAAACGCTCAAACAGCTGACGGTGCGCAAGCTGTTGCCGACACCGGAAAACTTTGAGCGGGTTTATCACGAGCTGACGCAAACGCCGGTCGACCGCGACAACAAGCTTGCGGTGCTGTTGCTGCGCGCATTGGAAACGCTGCCTCAAGAAAGCGTGCAGGCCAAAGTCACGCTCACCCGCCTGAAACAAGTCTGCGACGAAAACCGCTGGGAACAAGCCCCGCAACTGATCATAGACTTTCTGCGCGCCTCGCTCAGCGCCAGCCAACAGCAGCACAGCTGGGGCACGCTGATCCAGAACCTGATCCGCAATTGGGACCTGCGCCTGCCCAATATGCCTCAGCACCACAAGCAATCCACGCTGGAACGGGTGCTGATCAATTACGGCAACCAGCCCGACGAATTGAACCAGAAGCTGGCCACGCTGATCCAGAACTGGACCCAGTCCGCGCCGTCGTCCAACGGCAACGGCGCCGCCCTCCCCGATGCCTCCGCTCCCGCAAGCAGCCCCGACGACGACGCCGACGTCCCCAGCGACAGCTGGCTTGCCTGGCAGCGCACGCTGAGCTTCGCGCTCAAGCACGGCCTGGAACCGCGGCTGATCAACTATCCGGAATTGGTGGACGCGCTGGAAGCGCTGCTGGGCGAACTGAATCAAGTGGCCGACGACGCCGCGCTCAACGCCTACATGCCCAAGCTGCGGGCGTTCATGATCAAGCTGGAACTGCAATCGCAGCAGGACGACCGCCTGGTGTCGGCGATGACCAATCTGCTGCGCCTGCTGCTGGAAAACATCGCCGAGCTCAATCACTCGGACACCTATCTGGTGGGCCAGGTGCACTCGCTGCAGGACATCCTCAGCCACGAGCCGCTGTCCATGCAGCAGGTCTATCAGATGGAGTCCAGCCTCAAGGACGTGATCCGCAAGCAAGGCCAATTGAAAACCTCGCTGGACGAGGCGGCCAGCTCGCTGCGCTCCTTGCTGGACCGCTTCATCTCGCGTCTGGCGATGATGACGGACAGCACCGACGACTTCCAGAACAAGATCAAGGACCACAGCACCCGCATCAAACAGTCGCAGAACGTAGAGGAACTGGGCAGCATCATCGGCTCCCTGATGGAAGACACCTCGCTGATGCAACTGGACCTGACCCGCTCCCGCGACGAACTGCTGTCCGCCAAGGAACAAGTGGAGGCCGCCGAACAAAGAATCGCCGAACTGGAAGGCGCGCTGGAGGCCGCCAGCGCCAAGGTGCGCGAAGACCAGTTGACCGGAGCCTTCAACCGCCGCGGCCTGGCCGAACATTTCCAGCGCGAAATCAGTCGCGCCGAGCGCACCGGCGCGCCGCTGTCCGTCGCCCTGCTCGACGTGGACAACTTCAAGCAGCTGAACGACAAATACGGCCACCTGGCCGGCGACGACGCGCTGAAATACCTGGTGGACACCATCAAGCACAGCCTGCGTCCGGCCGACATCGTCGCCCGCTTCGGCGGCGAGGAGTTCGTGATCCTGATGCCGGACACGCCGGAAGACGAAGCCGTCGCCACCGTGCAGCGGCTGCAGCGCGAACTGACTAAAACCTTCTTCCTGGCCAACAACGACCGCCTGCTGATCACCTTCAGCGCCGGCGTGGCCAAATGGCATTTGGGCGAGCAAGAGGCCGACGTGCTGGAGCGCGCCGACCAGGCCATGTACCAAGCCAAGCTCAACGGCAAGAACCGCGTGCACTCGGCGGAGGAGCAGCCGCCGTCGCTGATGGCGCCGCAACTATAAACCGCGTTTAGAACGTGTTTACGATCTCGTGAGCTAAGGTGAGACAAGGCGAAAACCGCTGAGAAAGCGAAGTGTACACACGGTACATGAGCATTTCGAAGTGATTTTCAACGCCGTATCGCCGACGCGCAGCAGATCGTAAACAGGTTCTTAGACATCCTCTCGGCGGCGGCTAGTGCCCGCCGCCTTTTTTCATCTGCTTCCCCGCTTCGGCGCGCTGTCGCCTCACCGTCTTGGGGTCCGCGATCAAGGGCCGGTAAATCTCCACCCTATCGTGCTCGCGCAACGGCGCGTCGTCCTTGACCGCCTTGCCGAAGACGCCCAGCTTCAGGCTCTCCGTCTCCAGTTGCGGGAAGCGCGCCAGCAAGCCCGACAACTCCGCCGCCTGGCGCGCGGTCGTTCCCGCCGCCACCTGCAAGACCACCAGCTCCTGACGCTCGGGCAAGGCCAACACCACTTCCACCTGCATCAGCTCAGTCATCGCCGTACACCTTGTCGGCTTCCTTGATGAAGGCGTCCACCAGGGTGCCGGAAATATGGCCGAACACCGGCCCGATGATCATCTCCAGAATCTTGCTGGAAAACTGGTAGCTGAGGCGGAACTCCACTTTGCAGCCAATCTCGCCCAAGGGCTTGAAGTGCCAGCGCCCTTCCAAATGCTCGAACGGCCCGTCCACCAGTTCCATCAGGATGGCCTCGTCCGCTTGATTGGTGTTGCGGGTGGTGAAGTGCTGCTTCACCTTCAGGTAATCGATGTGCAGGCTGGCCACCACCTGATCGCCCTCGCGCGACAACACCTCGGCCTTGCCGCACCAGGGCAGGAACCGGCTGTAATGCTCGATATCGTCCACCAGCGCAAACATCTGCGCCGGCGTATGCGCCACCAACACGCTTTTTTCAACCACCTGCATCCATTGCTCGCTTATCGTCACCGCTGTCCCGTCTTTGCCACGGGAATCGTCAGCATCGGTAAAAACCTCAAGTTTAACAAAATCCGGCGCGCCCCACCCTGCCTCCCGTCAAAGCGCTGTATTTTCATGGCTTTGGCAAGCCGCCGGCTTCTGGTACAATGGAGGATTCATTCCACAGATTACTCCGATAGCCGACATGAGCATCATCCAGAACCGCAAGGCCTTCCACGACTACTTCATCGAGGAAAAGCTCGAAGCCGGGCTCGTGCTGGAAGGTTGGGAAGTCAAGGCCATCCGCGCCGGCCGCGTCCAGTTGAAGGAAAGCTACGTGGACTGGAAAAACGGCGCCTTCTGGCTGATCGGCTGCCACATCACGCCGCTGCAATCCGCTTCCACCCACGTCAAGGCCGACCCGGTGCGCCCGCGCAAACTGCTGCTGTCGCAAGAACAGATCAACCGCTTCATCGGCAAGGTGGAACGCGCCGGCTACACCATGATGGCGCTGGACCTGCACTACACCCGCGGCAACATCAAGGTCGAAGTGGGGCTGGCCAAGGGCAAGAAGCTGCACGACAAGCGCGACACCGAAAAAGACCGCGAATGGCAGCGCGAAAAACAGCGCTTCATGAAAAACCAGCGTGGAGCCGCCTGATGAACCGCAGCGCAGCCCTGCCCATCGTGCTCATTTGCCTGGGATCGGTCTGGTTCCTGAAAAGCACCTCGCTGCTGCCCAACACCGCCACCTTGCTCTCTCTGTTGCTGGCCGCCGCGGGCGTTTTGCTCTTCGTCGTGGACGGCTTCAACAAATCCACCCTGGTCACCAGCCCGCTGCTGATCTACGCCGGCGGCGCCATCTACCTCTACGACGCGGTAGGCCTGCGCCCCAGCCATCTGCTGTCCTTCGGCATGATCCTCGCCGGCCTGCTGATGCTGCTGGCCCGCAGCGAACACGTGCCGGAGCGCAGCCGCAGATTCCGGCTGCCGTCTCGGGACGGCGAACAATGAAAGCAGGCCCGCGCCGCCGCGCGCCCAGCCGCCTGCGACACTATCTCAATCATCACGGCCGCACGGCCCACAACATTTCCTGAAGGATAGGCATGGACAAAGTCCTCATTCTCGATTTCGGCTCTCAGGTCACCCAACTGATTGCCCGCCGCGTACGCGAAGCTCACGTTTACTGTGAGCTTCATTCGTTTGACATGCCGCTGGAAGAAGTCCGCGCCTTCGCGCCCAAAGCCATCATCCTCTCCGGCGGCCCCAACTCGGTGTACGAATCCGACTACCAGGCCGATCCGGCGCTGTTCGAACTCGGCGTTCCGGTGCTGGGCATCTGCTACGGCATGCAGTTCATGGCCCAGACCTTCGGCGGCAAAGTGGAAGCCGGCGACAAGCGCGAGTTCGGCTACGCCCAGATCAAGGCCCGCCATCACTCCAAACTGCTGGAAGGCCTGCAAGACCAGGTGGACGACGCCGGCAACGGCTTCCTCGACGTCTGGATGAGCCATGGCGACAAGGTCACCGGCCTGCCGCCGGGCTTCAACGTCATCGCCGAAACTCCGTCCTGCCCGATCGCGGCCATGGCCGACGAGAGCCGCGGCCTCTACGGCGTGCAGTTCCATCCGGAAGTGACCCACACCAAGCGCGGCACGGAAATGATCCATCGCTTCGTGCTGCACGTGGCCGGCTGCAAACCCAGCTGGACCATGCCCAACTACATCGACGAAGCGGTAAAGAAGATCCGCGAGCAAGTGGGCGACGAAGAAGTCATCCTCGGCCTGTCCGGCGGCGTGGACTCCTCGGTGGCCGCCGCGCTGATCCACCGCGCCATCGGCCCGCAACTGACCTGCGTCTTCGTCGATCACGGCCTGCTGCGCCTGAACGAAGGCAAGATGGTGATGGAAATGTTCGCGCAGAACCTGGGCGTGAAAGTGGTTCACGTGCAGGCGGAAGCCGACTTCATGAGCAAGCTCGCCGGCGAGAGCGACCCGGAGAAGAAGCGCAAGATCATCGGCGCGGAATTCATCGAGGTGTTCGACCGTGAATCCGGCAAGCTCAGCAACGCCAAATGGCTGGCCCAGGGCACCATCTACCCGGACGTGATCGAATCCGCCGGCGCCAAGACCAAGAAGGCCCACACCATCAAGAGCCACCACAATGTGGGCGGCCTGCCGGAAGACATGAACCTCAAGCTGCTGGAGCCGCTGCGCGAGCTGTTCAAGGACGAAGTGCGCCAATTGGGCGTCGCGCTCGGCCTTCCGCACGACATGGTCTACCGCCACCCCTTCCCGGGCCCGGGCCTGGGCGTGCGCATCCTGGGCGAAGTGAAGAAAGAGTACGCCGATCTGCTGCGCCAGGCCGACGCCATCTTCATCGAAGAACTGCGCAACACCGTGGACGAAAAGAGCGGCAAGAACTGGTACGAACTGACCAGCCAGGCCTTCGCCGTGTTCCTGCCGGTGAAATCGGTGGGCGTGATGGGCGACGGCCGCACTTACGACTACGTCGTCGCGCTGCGCGCCGTGGTCACCAGCGACTTCATGACCGCTCACTGGGCGGAGCTGCCGTACAGCCTGCTGGGCCGCGCGTCCAACCGCATCATCAACGAGGTCAAGGGCATCAACCGCGTGGTGTACGACGTGTCCGGCAAGCCGCCGGCCACCATCGAGTGGGAATAAGCGCCCTCCTCTCAACCCCGGCAAACGCCGGGGTTTTTTCTTGTCCGCGCCCGGCGCAATTTATGCCGTCAAAATGCAATTGACTATCGCAACATTTCCCGACACGCGCTAAACTGGCGGCATGTTTGCCATACCGCCATATTCGCATTGCCTTAAGCAGATTCCAGCCCTGCGTCCAGCCCTTGCCGGCGCGCATTGAATCCGACTCCAGCCCCTCCTTCGCGCCACCGTCATCCGAACCGTCATGAACGCCATCGCCACGCCCGCCGCCGCACTTTCACGCTCCGACTACCGCACCCTGGGACTGGCCGCACTGGGCGGCGCGCTCGAAATCTACGACTTCATCGTCTTCGCCTTCTTCGCCGCCACGCTCAGCCAATTGTTCTTCCCGCCGCAGATGCCGGAATGGCTGCGCCTGCTGCAAACCTTCGGCATCTTCGCCACCGGCTACCTGGCGCGCCCGCTGGGCGGCATCCTGATGGCCCACTTCGCCGACCGCCTGGGCCGCAAGCGCATGTTCAGCCTCAGCATGCTGATGATGGCCGGCCCCTGTCTGCTGATCGGCCTGCTGCCCACTTACGCCCAGATCGGCTATCTGGCGCCGCTGCTGCTGCTGTGCCTGAGGCTGCTGCAAGGCGCGGCGGTGGGCGGCGAGGTGCCCAGCGCCTGGACCTTTGTCGCCGAACACGCGCCGGCGCGCCATCGCGGCTACGCGCTGGGTCTGTTGCAAGCCGGCCTGACCATGGGCTATCTGCTGGGCGCGCTGACCGCCACCCTGCTGGCCGAAGTCTTCAGCCCTCAGCAAATGCAAGACTACGCCTGGCGAATTCCGTTCCTGCTCGGCGGCCCGCTCGGCCTGTTCGGCGTCTGGCTGCGCCGCTGGCTGAATGAAACGCCGGTATTCCTGTCCCTGCGCTCTCAGCGGCAGGAGCGCGCCTACCCGCTGCTGGAAGTGCTGCGCGCACACCGGAGCACCCTGCTGCCGGCGGCGCTGCTGACCTGCGTGCTGACTTCGGCCGTGGTGATTCCTGTGGTGGTCACCCCCACCTTGCTGCAGCAGCACTTCGCCTGGCCGGCCAAGGACGCCTTCGCGCTGGGCAGCCTCGGCATCGTCTTCCTCAACATAGGCTGCGTGATCGCCGGCCGCGTCACCGACCGCGTCGGCCCGTTGCGCAGCCTGATCCTCTACAGCCTGTTGTTGCCCGTGGGCGTGGGCCTGCTCTACGCCAGCCTGATCGGCGGCTGGCGCTGGCCCGGCCTCGCCTACGCCGTCGCCGGCCTGTGCTGCGGCATCGTCGGCGTGGTGCCCTCGGCGATGATCAGTCTGTTTCCCGCCGACATCCGCGTCTCCGGCATCGCCGTCACCTACAACATCGCTTATTCGCTGTGGGCCAGCGCCGCGCCGCTGCTGCTGATCGCCGCCACCCCCTGGAGCCCCTGGATCTCGGCCCTGTTCAGCCTGGCCATGGGCGGCGTGGGCTTGTACGCGGCCAGCCGTTTCCGCGCGCCACGGCTTCCGCAGTGGGAAAACGTCGCCTACGGCCGGATTTGACGCAGGCGAAAGCGGTCAAATCCAGTGTTTGACGTCATTGGCCCAGCCTGATAGGTTCATGGTAGCCAGCTTGATTGCTGCACCGCGAGAGTCGTGCCTTCGCGGAATTCCCATTCATTTTCACCAGGAGATCTTTATGTCCAATGCCGCTGCAATCGCCAAGGAAAAAGAACAATTACTGGATGACGTGCGCCAGGTTCTGGTCAGCACCGAAGAGCTGATCGACGCCTCGCTGGACGACGGCAGCCAGAAAAGCAAGGAAATCCGCCAGCGCGTCAACGAAAAGCTGAAGCTCGCCAAGGCCAAGTTGCTGGACGCCGAGCAAGTGGTGGTCGGCAAGGCCAAGGTCGCCGCCAAAGCGACCGATCAATACGTGCATGAAAACCCGTGGAAATCCATCGGCATCGCCGCCGGCGTCGCCTTCCTGCTGGGCATGCTGGTTTCCCGCCGCTAAGGCATGCCGCAACGCCAATCTCCGCCCCGCCCCGGCAGCCTGCGCTCCTTCGCCGGCGGGGTGGCTTCCTTGCTGCTGACCCGGGCGGAACTGCTGTCGCTTGAAGCTCAGGAACTGAAAGACGACATCATCGGCAGCCTGTTCACCGGCATGCTGGCGCTGATCCTGATCGCCGTGGGCCTGATGGCGGGCCTGCTGCTGGTCTGGACGCTGACTCCGCCGACTCTGCGCGCCTGGGCGCTTGCCGCCTGCGCGCTGCTGTTCTGCGGCGCGGGCGCCTGGCTGGCCTTCCGTCTTCGTCGACGGCTGCGCGAGCAAGGACCGGCCTTCGCCACCACATTGGAAGAAGTGCGCAAGGACTGGGCGGCCTTGGGCGGCGGAGACGCGCCGTGAACCCGAGAGACCGCGCCATCAAGAAACAATTGCTGGTGATGAAGGGCGAAGCGCTCAGGGTCAAGCTGCGCCTGGAGCTGGACACCCTGCGCCGCCATCCTCTCGGCGCCGCTGGAGAAGGCCTGAAAGCCTGGGGCCGGCACCGCGGGCTCGGCAAGATTCTGGCCGTGCTCGGCAGCCTGCTGCCGCCGGGCGGAAGGTTGCAATCCTGGCTGGGCACCGGCGCGCGGCTTTGGGCGCTGTGGCAGCTGGGACGCCGCTGGCTGCGCCGCTGATCAAGCCTGGACGTTCACGCCCCCGCCGGCTTCCGCCTCAAGGTGGACCTGGACGTCCATCTCTCCGTTCTCCGACACTTCCCCGGTCGCCAACATCTTCTCGATGCCGGCCATGTCCTTGTCCATCTCCTTCATCATTTTCCTGAGCTCTTGATCGGCCTGCAGTTGACGCGTCTGCTGCTTGAGCCAGTTTTGCAGCTGCTTCAACTTCATCATGATGTCCTGGATCACCCGGTCGCCCGCCACCGGATTGCCGCCGGCCAGCGGATTGCTCCCGCCCGCGCGCGGCGTTACGCCGTCGTCGCGCGCGGCCGCTCCCGCGCTTTTGTCGCCATTGGCCGCGGCCGCGTCGCCACGCGCGCCGGCGGCCGACGCATTGCCTTCCCCATCCTTTGTCTGCCGCGTTTCGTCCTCGGCGGTTTGCGCCTTGGCTTCAATCTGCGCCTGGGCGGCGGCGGCGGAAACGTCTCCGCCGCCGCTGGTCGAGTCCGGCGCGGCCTCGCTCGAAGCCGCCGCGCTTGCCGCCGCCGCCGCGTCGCCGCCTACGCTGATCGGCATCATCGAATCGGCGGCGTTCTGCGTCATGCTGGCCACCAGCTGCTTGAGCTCCTTGACCGCGCGCGCCAGCTCCGCCGCCAGCGCTTTCAGGCTGGCCTTGTCCCGGCCCGCCATCTGCGCCATCTGCAGCAACATATCCACCTTCTTTTTCAGCATCTCCTTCTGCATGCCGTCCACTTCGGGCGAACGCTTGGGCAAGGGCCGCAAGGTCACCTTCAATTGCTGCATGAACTTGCCCAAGCTTTGCTGCAAGGAGGATTGCAACTGCTGACGCGCTTGTTGCGCCGGACCAGCCTGCAAGGAAGCCGTTGGAGCGGCGGTCTGGGCCGTTGCGGACTCGGCGGACGCAGCTGAAGCCGCTGGCGCGGCGCGACCGGCCGGCGGCTTGGATTGGGACAGCGCATAGGAGGCGGAATAGGGCTTTATCACGGGCATATAAGAAAAAACCTATGGTTATGACATTCTATCGGCCGTGCAGGGGATTTCTTTACGCTAAAATCGACATCATGCAAGACAAACCCGTCCCACCCGCTGAAACCATGGCGAGCCACGCTCAGCTGGCCTCGCCCCCCTTGCCGCCCGCGGCCATCGCCTGGCTCGCCGAAATCGGCATTGTAGACGCCGACGCCCTGAGGCAACGCGGCCCGGTCCTGGCTTTCTTGCAATTGAAAAGCCGCGGACGCACCGCCACCCGAAAGCTGTTGTTCGCGCTGGAGGCCGCCTGCCGCGGCATTCATTGGAACCAACTCGGCGACGAAGCCAAAGACGCCTTGCTTCGGCAATTGGCCGCGCATCCGCCCGTGGCCGCCCCGCCGCCCGAGGCCGAGATCGCCCGTCATCTGGCGCTGGCTCTGGAGCTGGCCGCCCAGGCCGGTTCGGAGGGAGAGATTCCGGTGGGCGCCGTCGTCGTCCGGCAAGGCGAAGTGATAGGACGCGGCTACAATCAACCTATAGGCCGACGCGACCCCAGCGCCCACGCCGAGATCATGGCCCTGCGCGACGCCGCCGGCCTGCTGGGCAATTACCGCCTGGACGGCTGCGATCTGTACGTGACGCTGGAACCCTGTCTGATGTGCAGCGGCGCCATCATGCACGCCCGCATCGCCCGCGTGATTTACGGCGCGCCCGACGCCAAGACCGGGGCCGCCGGCAGCGTGCTGGACGTTTTCGCCGACAGCCGCCTCAATCACCACGCCGCGGTGTTCGGCCAGCAACAGGCGGACGCCTGCGCGCAACCGTTGACGGCGTTTTTCCAAACCCGTCGGAAAGGCTGATGCCATGCTGCGACTGATGCTCGCCCTGTCCTTGAGCGCGTCCGCCTTCGCCGGCGACGCGGAAGACGACGCCGCGCTGGCGATGGACCCATTGGCGGCGGCGGCTTTCGCGGTTCAGCAGCAGGCCGCCGCGCCCTTGCTGGACACCTCCCCCAATCCGCGCCATTACGGCGCGCCCTGGATTCTGGTCGGCGTGCGCAGCCAGACCCTGCGCCGTTACGACGGCTGGGGGCTGTTGCAACGCGAATATCAGGTGTCCACCGCGCGCAAGGGCGTGGGAGAAGTCAGCGGCAGCTACCAGACCCCGCGCGGCTGGCACCGGGTCTGCGAACGCATCGGCGCCGGCGTGGAAGCCAACACCATTATTTTCCGCCGCAAAGTGACGCCCTGGAAGTACACGCCGGAACTGCACATCCAGTACCCGAACAAGGACTGGATCCTCACCCGCATTCTGTGGCTGTGCGGCGAAGAGCCCGGAAAGAACCAAGGCGGCGAAGTAGACAGTTATAATCGAGCCATTTACATCCACGGTGCCGGGGACCACGTGCCCTGGGGCACCCCCACCTCCCTCGGCTGCGTCCGCATGAAGAACCCGGACGTAATCGAACTATTCGACGCCACCGACAACGGCATTGATGTCCTGATTGATGAGAACGCCTGATGCACTCCGCGCTGACCCTGACCACGCCCGCCCTGCTGTTTCCCGCCATTTCCCTGCTGTTGCTGGCCTATACCAACCGTTTTCTCGGCCTGGCCGGCATCATTCGCAATCTGTACGAGGAGTACCGCGATAGCCAGGACCCCAAGATCCTGCGCCAGATCGGCAATCTGCGCACCCGCATCACCTTGATCAAATGGATGCAATGCCTGGGCATCGCCAGCCTGTTTCTATGCACGGTGGCGATGTTCCAGGTTTATACCGGCTGGCAGGCTTGGGGGGAGCTGACTTTCGGCATCAGCCTGCTGTGCATGATTTGCTCGCTGGCGGTGTCGCTGATCGAACTGCTGCGTTCGTCCGACGCGCTCAACATCCTGCTGTCCGATCTGCAAGCGGAATACGACAAGCGGCGCTGAAAGCCGGCCCGCCGCCGGCTACGCGCGGCGGGCGGTGCTGGATTGCTTGCGCCGGCAGATGGCGCGGAATCGGTTTTAGAACCCGTTACGCCGGGCGCCGCGCCACCAGCAGGCTCAGCGGCATGCTGACCCGGCACACCTGATCGCCATCGCCCCAGGCGCGGGCGATGCGGCTGGAGGCATCGTCCAGCACATGCTCGCCCAGGGTCTGTTTGCACAGCTTGCTGGCGGACAGCGTGTTGAGAAAGCCCAGGTATTGCTCCAGCGTCCAATCGCAATCAATCGCCAGATCCGGCGTTTCCAGCACAGGCAGCGGGCAGCCCGCCGTGCTGTAGCCGTCCCACAGTATCTGGCAGCGGCTGGACCAGAACGGTTCGATGATGGACGTCAAAATCGCCGCGGCGCGATCCACTTCGGGAGACACCCTGCATAGATGATAACCCCAGGCGGCGAACACGCCGCCCGGCTTGAGCACCCGTCCCACCTCCGGCCAGAACGACGGGAAATGAAACCAATGCAAAGCCTGCGACACCGTGATCAGATCGAAGGCGGCGTCGTCGAACGGCGTGACCTCGGCCGGACACTCGCGGTAATACACCTGATTATGCGCCTCGGCCTGACCCAGCTGCGCGGAGCTGATGTCCGTGGCGTCCACGCGCGCGAAACTGTCCCCCAACCTCACCGCGGTCTGACCGTTGCCGGTGGCGCAATCCCAGGCTCGCCCATATTCGGCGCACTGCGGCAATAGCCACTGATACAAGGCCTCCGGATACGCCGGACGAAACCGGGCGTATAAATCCGAATACAGGCTGAAAGTAGCAACGGAATTGGATAGCATGTTCGCTCTCTACAATTGCTGTAGCTTTCCATTAGATGACAGCCTAGACCGTCATGTCCATTCGTCATAACAGACGTTCACAATATATTTCAGCCCAGGCGCATTCTCAAGCCGCCCGCAATGCGGGCGGACTTCTGTCCATCGTGCCCGGCCACAAAAATGCTTATATCATAATCTGTCGGCAATCGCCAGCCGTCGCGACGGCGTCCGGCTCCGGATTCGCAAAGCGAGCCAAGGGGAATCAAATAGGCGGGACGGGGGAAAACCGGCAAGAGGCGCGCCGGAAACGCAAAAAAGCCCGCATGGCGGGCTGATTGCTGTTCTAAAGCGGGATTGTGGTGCCGGTAAGAGGAGTCGAACCCCCGACCTTCGCATTACGAATGCGCTGCTCTACCAACTGAGCTATACCGGCACATCACTCCGCCCTGAAGCAGAGCGCGTAATAATAAACAGTTTCCTGCGATTTGAAAAGGGGCGTCGGCCATTTCCAAATAACCGGCTTGATTCTTTAAGTCCCCAATGCAAAAACCCTGAATTCAAATACTTGAATTCAGGGTTTTGAATCTGGTCGGAGTGAGAGGATTCGAACCTCCGGCCTCTACGTCCCGAACGTAGCGCT
>NZ_JBMDJX010000049.1:0-21943 GCF_057809415.1 Chromobacterium sp. FG22
CACACACGGGATCCGCTCCGGTGTCGGCGGCCGCCGGCGTTGCTGCCTGGCCAGCACGCGAGGTGGTGGCCACCTGGAATCCGAGGGCATCGCCGGCGCCCGGGCCTGTGCTTAGCCAGAAGCAACTAGCATTGCAAGCAGGCCTATGAGCAGTATCTTTTCCGCGGCGTAAAAAAGAGCGCTCCCACATAGTGGAAGCGCTCTAAATTTAGCCGAATAGAGCTTTATATAAAATCTAATAGTCAAACATTTCCTTTTTTTAGCAACGATTCAAACCAAATCAAGGCATCAGAATTTGAGCCCAATAAAGCCTTTGCAAGTTTTGCAGAGTCTTTCGTATAGAAGACCACATCATCAGGCGATTTATTTACATCAAGAGCAATGCGATAATCGGGGAGACAATCATTACGAATAACATCACGAAGATCATCTCTGAATTTAAATCGTTGCCGTGAGGTTCCAACCTTTTCGGCCAAAAGATCGATATTTATTTTCCAATAAGCTTTATCGCTGCAGAATTTCCTAGCAATCTCATATAGCCTACGCTCTATTGGTTTTGCAAGCTTGAAATAACCACGATGAAGAGTGAGTATCTCATAATCCATCATGCCATTCCAAGCCCAATCAGAGAATGTCATTGTGAAGCTTAATATTCTTGACACTTCCTCTCCATTTTTTCCTACTCGTTTCTTTTCGGACAAAATGGTGTATTTTTCAATCATCGAGAAGCCCGTTGTTTGAATAACATTGCCTGTTGGTACATTTGTTTCAATAGTTGTACCTTTTAAACGGCGTAACATCCCAACGATGGACTCGAAGGAATTTCTACCATCGCCTCTGTCAGTCCCAATTAAAAAATCATAACTATTAATTTCTACTTCTTTTGTAACAGGTCTCCCTTGATTTCTTGCAGCAATCACTTGAGACATGGCATAAATCAATAAATCCTTATCAAAAACAGTTGCAGCACCTACGCCAGAAGGGATCACCCTTAAAACTCTATCCCCCCTCTTGTATTGCCTGATATCAGAATCTTTTCCTTTTGATAAGGAAAATATTGGCACATCCATTGAGACAAGGTCGTCTTTTACTGTCCAATTTGCAACATCACAAATAAAAAGGTCATCCTGCATTGGATCCATTATCTCGCCTTCATTTACAAAAGCTTGGTTCACCATTGGAATGCTTCTTTCTATAAATACCTAGAGCCTACGAGCGAAAATTAATGAGCGCGAGGGAGTAATGGCATTTCCCCATTTTCTACTACCCAAAGCCAACTCGATTGTGTGCTACTGTCAATCAACTCATTAAGTTCTGCCTCATGCTCCTCACCACTGCCGGGCTGTACAATATACATAGCAGTAGGAGGGGTAGTATCAAGAGCGGACAAGCAAGCCAAAGGCTTAGACGCAGGCATATTATACCGAAGACCCTTCGTGAAACGTTGATGATCTTCTGTCATTGCATCAATTAATACCTTGTCAAGCATACCTTCAAATGGAATCCAATTTTCAGTAACATTCATTAATGCTATTTCTTCAATAGAGGCAACATGCGTCGTGCCTAAACTAAAAGTAGAAATAGAGATAAGATGCGACTGTTGAAGACCTTGCCAAACTTCTAGCTCAGACGAAAAACGTTTTTTTAGCCGGTTATAAATATCTTCGTTGAGCATAAAGGGATAATCAGGCAAGTGCTTGAAAATGATTTTATATCCATATCTACTCGGTTCAAGAGCCTTTATCTCCCCAATTGCTATCATCAACTTACGGGGTCCCTTTGATTGTGCAACAGCAGGGAGTAGGCGAGTAATTCTGCGTTGAGCTATTTCACTCTTCTTCTCGGCTTGGAAGGGCTCAGGGATATAGAGAAGGCGCTCGAAGGAGTCAAAGCCTTTACCTGTCTTGTCGCGAGCAGCCTCAAGAAGGTAGTGCCGAACCAATGACCAGCTACGCTTTCCCACCATACCAGGCATCCAACGAGTAAGACCAGCCTGGTCCCACAGGTAGTGTAGTGTCCCTCTCAAAGTCAATCGAGTTCCATCAGTTTTTACTGTGTCACCTTGCTTATCTGACGGGGCTGGTGGAGCTCGTCCCGCGGCCTTGCTAAGAGAGAAATCAAACTTAAGCGTCACCAATCCACTGTCGGGGTCTTCCTTGATCGCTGAGCCAAGAACCTGGCCAAGTCCAGATAGAGTCGCTGGAGACTCATAGCTGTCGCAACCCGATGCATGGCCCTCCCCTGTGTTAGGCATCCGCTTGAGGATATATCGGTCATTCTGCTTAGTGACATACATTGGCAAGCACGCAGGAGGGTTACAGAGACACTCTGCTCGCACGGAGTTCTTGTTTTTGTATGCCGCCTCAACTGCAGCGGGGAATGAGGGATCGTCGCTTTGGATCTCTCTAGAGCCGAACCTGTACTTTCGCATTGTTATCTCTCATATCGAGCTACAGCCTATGCCACAAGGGGCTTTCATGGCGGTCTTCATGACTTACAAGACCATCAAAATCCACATATGTGGGTAGCTACACACTGTAAAATTGGCTTGCAAAACTGCAAATCTAGTACGATTATCACAGCCATTTCTACTAGACGCAAGACCACTCCATGCCATCTCTGAGCAATCGCACAGCACAAACCACACACTTTTCAGCCAAATGGATTCCCTTCCTCTACGCCGCATCGGCCCTCCTTCAAGTACTCGATCTGCATAGCACTCTGCAAGCTGCAGCTACGCGCAATGAAGTCAATGAAATTCTGATTTCAATAGCTAACCACATCGGATTTGCACCGACAATCATGATCTTCAAGGCTTTGTGCTTAGGTATGCTGTACCTCTCTTACAGAGTCTGGAGAACGACCTGCGGCACTCACAACATGTTGTTCTTCACTGGGCTTCTATGTATTTCCCTGGCAAGTTCCCTGGTCGTAGTGAACAACTATTTGGGATAGCAAATCCTTGTCAAAATCAAATTATCAATTTTGTTGTTTTGATTGTAAGTCATGTTAGTATTGCGTAGAATGCAGGTATGTGCATGGTACGATTTCGGCTCTGCAACAACTGGAGCTGGACTTGCATGAATCCAATCAACGAACAAGATTTCAACATGTCTTGCGTCAATGGACTAGTTGAATCGGTAGTCATCGAAGAAGTCGAAAGTGGTCACATTATTACAATGCACATTAAGTGGAAAGAGGGAGTTTTTACACTATATACGCAAAGGAATAGACCTAGATCGTGGTCCAGCCTCAATACACTGGTTGATTTTTTGAAACGACAGGGTTTGAGATTACCTACAGTGACGTTAACTATTAGAAAAGGTTAACTGAATCCTTGAATAAGGAATTCAAATTGAATCCAAGCACTGAAATAGTAGGTTCGCTCACAGAGAATGAGTTTAAGCTACTAGCTAAAGTCCCAGGCGATATTTCATCAGTGCAAGTGAAAAAAGAGGATTATGGCTACATTCTTCTAGTAGTTATTAAAAATAATACTGCTCCGCATGTTCTTTCTACAAGAAGAAAGACGACCCGCGTATGGGCCAGTTTAAATTCGCTTACTGATTTCATTAAAACTCACTGCGTCAATATATCGAGTGTCACAGTGATTATATCTCAAACATAAAGGGCCAGCCTTGATAGACTTCAAAAGCAAAATACTTTCTCTGCTTCTTTTAACTGCAACTTGCCATGCTGGGGATTTTCGTAGTGAATTCATTAAGCGATACCCCTTTGCGCGAGATGCAAAAATTGCACCTGCATTCCCAGGGTATTGGTCAGTTGTAAAAAATAGCGACATTATATTTGTCGCAGAAGATCTTTCTATAATGATTAACGGTGAGGTCATTGACCTAAAAACAAATACATCCCTCACCAATAATCTTAGAGAATTAAACAAGCCATCAGTAAACATAGCGTTATTAAAAACTGAAGATGCGATACAAATTGGCACCGGAGAACGCAAACTTTATATATTCTCTGATCCAGATTGCCCTTATTGCCAAAGTTTGGAGGCCGAACTTACAAAACTAAAAAATGTTTCAATATTTCTTTTTCCTTTCCCTCTTACTCAGCTACATCCAAATGCGGCCAAAATATCTGAGTCAATTTGGTGCTCCAAAGACAAAGCATCCGCATGGAGGGCTTACTTGCTTAACAGAACCATCCCCAAGAACCGAAACTGTGAAAACCCAATTCAAAGAAATATCGACCTAGGTGTAAAGTTTGGCATTAATGGTACACCTTCGATAATATTTGAAGATGGAACTATCATACCTGGCGCCATAGATGCAGACAGGATAGAGGGGCAGTTAAAAGTTTCTGCTGCAAAGAAAGAAACAAATGAATAAAATTCAAAAATGGCTATCTGGAACTGGAGAATACTCCAGCTTACATATCTTAGCTGTTTCAACAATCCTGACAGGTGTATTTGTCGTATACACAGCATCAGCATTTGGTCCTATTGCATCTTTTGTAATTGCCGTAGGTGCATATTTTTCAATATTCGGACTGATTATAGAAACACTGATAGCAACAAGAGTGGCTATAAGATGGTTGGTTATGAGTCACCTACGCATCAAAGGAAGATAGCCAAATGCGCCTACACACCCTTCTTGCCATAGCTCTTGCAGTTTCCTCTCCGATAGTAGGCGCCGCATCCAAAAAAGGGCCCGGCATATATGCGGAATGCTTTGAACAAGCTGCTAGGCATTACCATGTAGATGTCGGCCTATACATGACAATCGTAGAAGGCGAGTCCAGCTTCCAGCCAGGAGCAATCCATCATAATAAAGATGGATCAACGGACTATGGAATGGCTCAAATTAACTCAAGTCTATTCCCCGCCTTAGCTCGATATGGAATCAGCCGAGATGATGTGATAAATAATGTTTGCCTTAATATTCATCTCGGAGCCTGGGTACTTCATGAAGCTATTCGTAAATACGGGTACACATGGCGAGCCGTTGGTGCTTATGGTGCTGGTTGGGGAAAAAAAAGAGAACGCGCAAGAGGGGTGTACGCAAATCGTGTCGCGTTGCGATACTATTCAAAAAAACAAATCGTATCTAAAAACAGCCAAAAATTGACGGGGTTTGATAACACACTTAACAAATCAAAAGAGGAAGAAATTTCCTCCCCTGAAACAAGCCACACCCCAAAGATGAAGGTGTATTGAAATGAGAACAATACTATTTGTTTTATTAATTTTCAATACTGTACTCTCCGCAGCTGAAGACCTCGGGAAACAAGCTCCAACATTTGCTCCGGAAAAGGATGCTAGAGAACAAATAAAAGAGGAAATAAGAAAAAAAGAAAAATCCGGGCAACTGGCTAAGTTTTGGCAAGACTATCGTGCAAAAACAATTGATTCAATTAAGCACCCTGCACCACTAGGAATAAAAACATCATATGGGAAACGTCAGGAACTTAGAGAGTTACGTTTTACTGTCCCTAGTGACTATCGAGACATAAAAGGAAAGGTAATTGTCAGGAAGGGAGCTGTAATTGAGCCGCTTAAGATCACACCACTAAAAACAGGTTTGATATTTATAGATGGCAGAGATCAGAAACAAGTCAATTACGCAATCAACAAAGGTAGATCACAGCCTCTCAAAATAGTTCTCACTGCGGGATCACCCTTTGACTTGAGGGTCAAATACCAAGGCTATTCGTGGCCGACGGGACAAAATATTCCATTTTATTTTGATCAACGTAAGGCCATAATAAATTCATTTAAAATGCTGTATGGCATTAATCTAAACAGCGTCCCCGTGATTCTTAGTCAGAAGGGTGACAAACTTCTTTTAGAGTATGGCATGTAAGTATGACATCTAAAATTCAAAGATTTATATTTATAATTCTTACCTGCATGGGCCTAGACAGCACGGCAGGTCCTCCAGGTACGTGCAATGGTAGTTTCCCAAATTTGATTTCGGACATATGCTATGACTGCATGTTCCCAATGACAATTGGAGGACTCTCCGTAAATTTCGGTGTCACGGCAGATGATTATGATACCGGAGCGAGTAAAGTACCAATATGTCTATGCATCAACAATCTAAGCGCTGGAACACCTATTGGATTTTGGGAGCCACGCTATATGGTTGATGTAACTAATACACCTGGATGTATGCCTTTACTTGGAGGGGTTAATATAAGTCCTCCATATAATGCTGACGAATATGGTGGAATTAAAAACACAAATGCTCATTTAGGAGGAAAAAATAAAGGAGCATTTATGCATGCCAATGAGTATGTAAACCCCGTTATGACAGCGCTTGGGGTCATTACTCAATCACCCTGTCTTGATAATCGCTCATTTGATGTTCCATTCATCAGTTGGGCAGATCCTACGTGGAATGACGATAGTCTGTCATTAATTCTAACCCCTTACGCATATCCATTTGCTGGCGTGCCATCGATAGCTGCAGAAATGCCAGATGCCATCATGGCATCTATGAATTTTCCGAGTGCTACATTGTTTTGGGTTGCTGGAGCCTGGGGACCGATGTACCCACTCACAGGCAATGTTTCAAGCATGACCACACCTGAGCAGGTATCTCATCTAATGATCACTCGTCTTTTGGCAAAACTTCATGCGGCTGGAGCAATGCAATCAACTGCCGGAAATGATGCCTTACAATCTTGCGGAGCTATGGGAGTTCCTCAGCTCATCATGGACAAGAGACAATATAAAACAAATCGCACATTTCCATTCCCTGACAACATGTGCACACCAATTGGACGCCCTCTTCCCTTGCAGGAAGCAGGAGCTGCTAGGCCACAGGACAAGGAGTATGGATATTTCGTATTCAGCCGCAAAGATTGTTGTGCGCCACTTAAATAAAGAGCTTACATGACAAGACTACCAAAAATTAAATTTGCATTGCTATCGTTCCTACTTCTGTGCGGGGAACTGCAAGCACAAAGCTTATACGAGTCCATGCGACCTCCAAAGTGGAACAGTTACATTTTCGTATCGCTCAAGATGCCTTCATCGACACTTATCGCTTTAGCCAAAGAGTCACAACAGGCAGGAATTCCAATGATACTAGCTGGCTTTGAAGGGAATCAGACCTCGATTGGAACAACTCGAGACAGAATTCAAAGTATCAATTCTGCGTGTTGCGGAAAACGAGGAGGAACAAAGTGGCAAATTTATCCTCAGCTCTTCGAGCGTTACAAGATCCATGAGGTACCCACTTTTGTACTTGCGAAAGGAGACAGCGAATCTCCTGCGGATTTTGTGAAAATTAGTGGAGACATTGCTCTAGCTGACGCATTAAAACGCATAGCCCAACAATCAACCCAAGCTGAAATGAGAGCCCGCGCCAAGCAGATTTATACCAAAGCTTTCATTAATAATTGACCTTAAAAGTGCAATCGTGGTTTAATATGCCCATACTGATATTTCAATTTTCAGAAAGAAAAATGGGCTTGTTACATCATGAAAACTTCCTGCGTTGCCCTCCTCATCACTTTTTGCTTGGGGGCCGGTAGCACCGCCGCTGAGCAAGCAAACTTCATTCCCTCCTCCTCTGAGTCCGCCGGTTGGGTAAACCTAGAACCGAAAGCTGGCGGACAGTACATCTATCAAGACACTCCAAATGACAATCGCCCAGCGATTAACCCGATCCTGATGCAAGAACGGGAAAGAACAGAGTTCGTCTTCTTCTCGCCACAAGAACAGTTTGCCTTGGAGTCTTTGCGTGAAAGAAAGCTTTCGCAATGGGAAAA
The DNA here is from genome assembly GCF_057809415.1 of Chromobacterium sp. FG22. Classification (NCBI taxonomy): domain Bacteria; kingdom Pseudomonadati; phylum Pseudomonadota; class Betaproteobacteria; order Neisseriales; family Chromobacteriaceae; genus Chromobacterium; species Chromobacterium sp. FG22. Next base: position 7,741 of record NZ_JBMDJX010000049.1, read on the forward strand.
ACAATTTCGCTCAAGTAACAGGCTTCATAGACGATCGTTTTTCTTAAATCTTGCTTGGCCAAAAGTTGTCATTCGTGAAAACGAAATTTGCGTACCGGAATTAGCTTTCTCAGAACATAAAAATTGGAAAGATCACCTTACTTGTTGGAGCAATGAACTCGAGGTCAAATCAGATGGCAAATGATCCTAAGTACATTCCAGAAAATGGTAAGGCAGGTGTAGCCTTTGCCGGAGTAGAGCTGAAAGAGGCATATCTTTTAATATTCGGAGGAATCGCCGGCTTGTTTTCAGGAATTAAATTTGGTCCTGAATTCTATTTAGGGATACCTATCGCAAGCTATATTATCAATAAATCTTGGCTCTCCTGGAAAAAAGCACAACTGCCAGGATTTTTCAGAAGTTGGTTATTCGCAAAAGGGTGGTTTGGATACTCCGATGCATTAAACAAACAAAGTAAGGTTTTCATCGGTGACAATAAACCAATTAATCCTGAATCAGCAAAAATGATTGTAGACAAGATAATTAAAGGCAAGAAAAATGAATCTTGATACTAGAACCCAGTCGTTGGCAGAACTTCGGAATAGAAACTCTCTGCTGACGTATTCTTTAGTTGGTACTGTTACAACAATTGTCATTCTTGCATTTATCATTGCAAGCCAAAGCGCAATTATAATTCAAGAGACACCGGGGATGCCAAATCAAGCAACAATTGAAAAAAGCTCAATGGACAAAGGATCCCAAAGGGCTATTTTGAGCGCAGTAACCTCAAACCTAGTTCAAATAAACCCTTCCAACGTAGAATATCAAAAGTCATTTGTTCAAAGTTATTTAGCTCCGGCCGTTTACACAAAAATTTCTAAAGAAATGGATGCAAAAGCTCACCGGCTTACAAGTCAACGTGAGCTGGGTAGCTATTATTTTGTTTTGCGCCAGTATGACTATGACCCTAAGATCGATAAACACTTTGTGATTGGCGAAGTTCACACAGTGAATGCGGCGAAGGATACCGTTCAAATGTATGTGTTCGAATATAAGGTCAGGATGGAGAATTACCGTCTTTGGGTGGACGATGTCATCTCTTACCCTGGTGAGCGTGCGCATGATTCAAAATGGCAAGAGGGGATAAAAAAATGAAGCGATATTTTGTTTTACGTAATTCACTGTTGGCTTTCGCTTGTCTAGGACTATCTGCTGCGAACGCTCAGGACAGCACTCAATTTGATACATCACCTGCAGACACCGCAACTATTTCCAAAATTAATCAAGCCCCCCCACCTGGGCATAATCCAGTAACCCACAAAAAAACAAAAGGCAAATCAAAAAAACATTTTTCAAAGCCCACTCGTGGAGTTGAGCAGTCTCTCGCAATCCGGCAAACAGCGGCGCCGGAAATGGAGCTTCCCGGTGTAATGACGATCAAAGGAAGCAATGCACGAGCTTTGGACTTTTCCAGAGCACGCGTTTTACCATTTTTTAATGGATCATCACATACTGTTTGGCTTAGCAAGAGCTCACCGAACTTGGTAACTTTACCCTTCGAGAATCCGAAAATTGTGGGCCGAAGTTCTTTGATTATCGATAAAAGTGAAGAGTCCAATAACATATATGTTTCTTTTGATCCGAAGTTTAACCCCGACGAGAAGCATCCTGAGCAAATATTTATTGAAGCGCCAAATCGCACAGTCATTGCTCTTTTGCTAGTGCCCAAGGATATTCCCGCTCAGACGATATTGATTGAAGACCACGATAAGTCTGCAAACAAAGCAGGGGCCAAGCGGAGTGATAGTTATGTAGCAAATATTCAGGACATAATGGAAACCCTTGCAACAGGTGGTATACCTGCAGGCTTTACCGCTATTGATCTTTCGCGGGATAAAGGCATAGGCCCTGTTGCCATGCATGGGCTAGTTATCACTCCACTGAAAAAGCTAAGTGGTTTTTCAAATGACATTTTTGTTTATGAAGCGACAAACCCAGGTGCTGCTCCAGCAAAATTAATGGAGTCAGAATTTGATAGCCCCGCAGTTGCCGCTATTTCAATTCATCCAAAACCAGTTTTAGCTTCAGGGGAAAGCGCCAAGATCTTTGTAATGACTCGAAAGGATGCCGAGGAATGATTCAAAAATTCAAAGATGACTGGAATTCCTTAGACAAGAAAATGAAAGGGCTTTTTCTTGTTCTAATTGTTGCGGCTATAGCTATTTGGTTTATAAACCATCAGCGCAATGTGGCAAATGTCAAACAAGCAGAAGATGCCAAAGTCGCAGCTGCACAAGCAAAAGCCCAAGGAGTGGAAGGGGGAGAACCCTCTCTAGGTTCGGATCCAAGTCACTTACGAGTTCTACCGATCAATAATCGAAATCAAGGCCTAGAGGATTTGACTGTTCAAATTCAAACTTTAAAAGATGAAATCCAAAGAATGAAAGGAAATGGAGGACAAGCAACATCCACCCCTTCAAATTCTACTAATAATTCATCTGAAGTCACGTTTACGGCAACACCGCTACAGCAACCAGGTGTCACACAAAACGGCATAGATATGAACAGCAAGCTGCCTCCTGTTAGCTTTGACTCCTCAGATAACGCTAATACGCCGCTTAAAGAAGCTCCAAAATCAGATCTACCTATTAATCCTTCCCCTGGCCGGGGCTCGGTGGAGGCTCCGAAACAGAAAATATGGGAAGCCACGAAAAGTTCAATTGAAAAATCACCAGTAAAGCGCGAAAAACCAGCTTTGATCATACCTGTGAACTCCGCACTTGAAGCCGTTATGCTGTCAGGCATTATGGCTCGTCCGTCCGGTTCGTCGGGAGGGGCCGTTGGATCGGTTCAATCAGCCACTAGCGTCGGAACTCCATTTGTTTCCCGCTTAAAAGGAAATGCCATTCTACCTAATGGCTACAAGGTTGCCCATTTAGGTGATTGTTTTGTAGGCGGAAATGGAATTGCAAATCTTAGTGCAGAACGAGTAAACGTGATTACAGAGAACATTAGCTGCATCGCTCCAGATGGCCGTGAATGGGAGGGTGAGATCCAAGCCTACGGGTTGGATGTAGATGGAACTCAAGGAATTGCAGGACATGTCGTCAGCAAGCAGGGATCGATTCTAATGCAAGCTGCTTTGACTGGCATGGCAAGTGGCTTGAGCTCTGCATTCTCCCCTAGCTCAGTTCCATCTTACAACTCGAACTCCACAGGGGGAACTCAGCAATACAATCTCCCAAATCCAAACATGCTGATTCAATCGGCAGTAGGTCAGGGGGCCAACCAGGCTACAGCAGCCCTATCCAGATTTTATCTTCAATACGCATCTGAAACATTTCCTGTAATTGAAGTTACTGCCGGCACACGTGTCACGTGGATATTAAAGAAGAGTGTTGAACTAAAAATTAAACATGGGGCTCGCAAAGCATGACCAAAGTAATTTCAATCTCCGTTATTTTGTTTGCGACGGCTCTGACTGGCTGCTCATCAATGTTTACACCAATGGGAGACGACAAATGGGATTGCAATCGTAAACAAGATCCAAACTCCCCTCATTGTCGATCATTTAAAGCAGTCGAATCTGGCACAAGCGGCCCTCTTCCCGCCAGCAGATTCGACCGCGAATTCAACCTCTCTGAGGTTGATGCCTTAAATAAGATCGCACCAGAGCCAAGCAGGAATAAAAACATTGCGGCTCAAGTAAATTTGGGAGCGCTTCCTCACCAGCGGATCACCGCGCCATCTATTGCAGGTTTGCCAGTTCGTGAAGGACCGGTGATTCAGCGAACCTTGATTAAAAGATGGGTGGATGAAAACGATACATTAAATGAAGGTTCAGTAGTATACCGTGAGATTCGTGGAAACAAGTGGGCCGGATTTACGGCAGTTAATCGGTCTCAAGATGGGGGAATAAACCCAAACGTTTACCCTCATAGAGAAGAAGATGCCTCTTCTATCGAGGTGGAAAAAACTGGAGCCAAATTTAAGGTTCCACCAACTCAAACCCAACAACAGAATTTCAGTCAGCCAGCAACAGCAAATGTGAACGGCGCCCCTGAGTCAGAGACATCGCCCTCTGTAAATGGTGATAGTGCTTTACCTGAATAATCAACAACCAAAAAAGGAAATCAATTTCATGGAAATGGCTCTTAAAAAAGAAGTTTCGAAATCTTCTTTGTTTTCTGCAACTGTCATTGCACCTCTTGTTGTACTTACCTCCATGGGGGCGATGAATAGTGGTGTGGCACCCACTACAGGTGTATGGACAACGGTGGTTACCTACCTTCAAGGTATGCTGCAAAGTGACTTTGCTATTGGGCTAGCCTTGGTCGCCGTTATTGGTGGGATCTGGCAGTTATCGCATGGGAGGGGATATACGTTTCTTATGGTCGTTTTGAGCATCATTGCTTGCGCTTTCCTGGCCCCGTCGGCTATCACGACCCTGGCGACTGCAACGCGGCCGGCCATGCAAAATACTCTCAAGTTAGAGTTGGCCACACCTCATCTGCGTATTAAAAATTTAAACACTAATTCTAAATATTAACAGTTGATTGCGGGTGCTTAGCACCCGCAAGCGAGGATTACAGTGAAACAAGTAAACTCCCCCCCACGAATTGAGACCGAATATGCAAGCGGTTTTATCCACCTCGAAACGTACCACGATGATTTGATTGTCACCAAAGCACCGGGGGAGCCATTATATATTGGTAAAGTTTATGAAATGAGTCCTTTGACAGGTGGTGGGGGCGAGTTTGGAAGTGTTGTTGTAAACATGTTTAAAAGCGTTCCAGACGAAACTATTATTCAACACTCTGAAATAATACCTCCTGACTTTTCTGCACCTAATAAATATTTACAAAGAAAAAATACGTCGAATTCAGTAATCAAAGAATTGCTCTATAGGCAAGCAAGTGTTCTAGAAAAAGCACTTACTGTAGGTTGGCAAGAAGATATGCCGATCCTCAATAAAAAGACGATTATTTTAACTGTAAGCATACCTGTTGGTGACCTTTCCAGAAAAACCCTTGATGAAGCAGAGCAACACCAAACAGCGTTCTTGACAAGTATTCGTTCCTGCGGTTTTCACGATGCAAGAGTACTGTCCATTGGGGAAACACTAGGTGTATATAGGATGTTCGGCCAAATATTCACGCCTCGACAAAATGTAGAAATGGATCCCATGCTTGAAGTCCGTTATCAAGCATATGGTCCCGGAGATAAATTCGACTTCCGATTGCCACATGTTGGCATCCTTTCCAATGACGTTTTTTGCGCCGGGGTAACGCCGAAAGCTTATCCAAAGCAAGTTACTCACGACATGATGAACTTGTTGATCGGTGCACCAATGAATAAAGGTACTGTTGCTGAAGGCGGCGGCCATAGAATAAATACGCCATTCATTATTAATACAACAATTCGAGTTGCACAACAAAGAAAAGAGTCAGAAAGAGTAAAACGAGCAATAGAGTCTAGAAGCGGAACCGGTAAAGCCTTACCTTTCAAATTAGGAGATGAAGATACTAAAGAAACGCTAAAAGATCTACATAATCTTCAAAAGGCTTGCTCAAATGAAAATGACAAATATGTTTACACTTCAACACACATATTCGTTTTTGCAAAAAGCAGAGAAGAAGTACTTCATGCAAGAGCGCAACTAAAAACCTCTCTTGACTTAATGAAATATGATGCACGTGAAATTGTAGATGACTTATTACCACGTTTCGTTCAGTGCTTACCGTTAAACTACTCGAATAATATTGCAAAAAAACTTGCTTGCGAGACAATAATGCCCGCAAGCAGTGCGGCATGTCTTCTCCCAATTTATGGTGACCAGCATGGCAATGCAGATCCCATAAATGGAGTAAGTGGTTCGCCATTCATTACCCGTCGCGGCGAGACATATTATTTCAACCCATTTAGGTCAAACGGCAATTACAACGGCATGTTGCATGCAAAAAGTGGCGCAGGCAAAACAGTTGCTTTGCAATATTTTATTCTTAATCTCTTGGCAGACAATGTAAAAGTTTTATTCTTTGATAATGGCCGCTCAGTCGAAAAGTTTTGTCGATCGGTAGATGGTGATTTCATTGACTTCAGAATTAATGCCTACAACAAACCATCTCTCAACCCCTTTACTGGTTTAGATGATGCGGCATTTGACCAAGAGATGGAGAATATAACTGCACTGCTGTTATTGATGGCATATGAAGATGACAACATGGATCCAATGGCCAGTATTGCCATGCGAGAAGCGGTCAAGTCAGCTTATGCCAGCACTCCTGGATACACCGAAATTGAGCATGTTATTCAGAGCTTGGAGAACACAAAACGCAACACCGCGGATGCTCAACGTGAAGAACAAATTATTATTGCTGTCACCAATCTTATTCCACGCTTACGAGCCTTTATCGAGTCGCCAACCCGCGGTGCCTTTTTCAGAGGTCCATCTACACTTAACCCTAATAGCCAATTTACCGTATTTGAAATGAAGGGACTGGAAGGGGATCCTCACCTTCACAAAGTAGTCATGTTCTTTACAATGAATACAAGTCTCAGTCAAATGGCGAAACTCACTGGTATTCCAAAAATTTGTTTTATTGATGAGGCGGCGGATCATTTAAAAGATAAACGCGCAGCAGAGGCTTTGGATGGCTTGTATCGCAAAGGACGGAAAGATCAATTTTCAACCTGGATAATCACGCAATCCCCTCGCGACCTACCAGGTACGGAAGGCGGCGAAGTCATACTGAGCCAATCTAACTACAAGATTGTTATGCAGCAAGAAATTGAAGAAATAGAAAAAGCTATTTCGGAAAAGGTTATTGGTGGGCGTTTTAAAGATGACCCATATTTCCAGCGATTGATTCGCGACGTTACAACTAGGAAAGGCGTTTTTTCCGAGCTTTTGATCATGAATGATGATAGCTATGAAGTAGTCCGACTATATCTTGATCGTTTTGTTGCCGCGATGTTCAGCTCAGAGGGAGAAGAGCGAGTCAAAGTATTTGAACTCATGGATCAAGGGATGGATCCAATTTCCGCACTTGATCAAATCATGGGAAATACAAAACGACGACGTTCCCGTTGGATTGAAGACTTTATAGACAACATCAGAGGCACTGAAAAAATCTCACCAGAGCAATTATTAGAAGAAATTACAGAAAAAATACTCTCAATAAAGCAATAATAATATACCTCAACTCAAGCGGAACAACTCATGAAAAAGTACATCCTCGCTGGAAATATTCCATATTTTGGGGTTATTATACTGTGCGCCATTTCATTCTATTTAGGAAAAACTGAAGTACCAACAGGGAAGTACGCCATTGTAGAAAAAGGGGCCGTTATTTTTGATGCTGTTATGAATAGACCTGGAATGGATGAGGCGACACTAAACAAAGAGGTAAGCCAGCCAATCCTCGCAGTTCTCAAAAAATACTCTGACGAAGGCTACGTTGTAATTGATACTGGACGTGATGAGCGCGGCAATATGCACATTGCAGCGTTACCAGGTAGCACGATTGATATCACTAGTGAACTCCGAGCAGCGGTTAAAAACTCAGACCCTATTAAAGTACCAGGAAAGGAAAAAGCCAAATGAAACCGGCAAAAAGATCATTCAAGCCGGTAGCTTTCTCATTTTCCAGAAATAAGAACGACGCACTCTGGGGAGCTTTAATCGCTGTTCTTGGTCTTTCAATTATCTTTTGGAGCAGAGAAAAGCTACCAGTTATGCTTGGTTTCGATTTCAGGGAGGAAAGATGTCTACCAGATGTTAAAGCAGCCCTTCTGGTCAAAGGACCGCATACAAATTATTCACACGGTGAACTGGTGTACTTCCCTCCCCCTCCGGCCCTTGCATATGTTAAGGCCCCATATGTGATGAAACGAATTGCAGGCGTTTCAGGAGACCGTTTGAGAATTTTTGCCGATGGTAGAATCGAAATAAATGGAAGTATAGTTGCCAACGGGCTACCTCTTTCTAAACTGTATAATAAACGTATCCAAGATCTAACAAGAAATGAAATAATTCCTAAGAACATGTTATTTTTGATTGGAACACACCCTCTAAGTGACGATTCTAGATACTGGGGCTATATGCAAGCCGACAAAATACTTGGGCTTGGTTACAGACTCTTCTAGGTGCTTGCTGATGACACGCTACTCTGAATATCAATTAAATGTTTTGGTGATTTTTGTAGTGATGTGTGCCTTAAGCTGGTGCACTAAAATTTATGCGAGCCAGCCGAGCATATTAGATGAATCCTACGCTGATAAATTTTTGCACTACCAACCACGAGTGGTTCCTGGAAAGCAGTTAGAGCAGCCAAAACCACGGGCCAGGGTAACTCCGTCTGAGAAGCAAGGTGAACAACCTGTGACCGTTGAATGGCTAAAAAACAACTACCCCATATTAGAACAACGCGCAATTGATAAGCCTACAAAAGAAAACATTAATGCCTACTTGTATGCGAAGAGGATTATTCTTGATAAGGCTCAAAGATTTTCAAATGCCGTAACAGCCGTTAATGACATGAACCCGCTTCTTAATGAAAACAACAGGATTCCCTATGCTAGCGTTGGAGCTGAATCTGTCCGTAGAGCTGACAAACAAGCTCAACAGGCCGCAGTAAAAGAGCTAAGCCAAACTGGTGGCCTCATGGTATTCATTGACCGGTCTTGTCATTTTTGCGCAATGCAACTCCCCATTATAAGCATGCTAAAAAAGGACTATGGGATGGAGTCACTTGTTGTTTCTATTGATGGTAGGTTGCCAGACAATTACACAGGTAAAATGGTAAAAGATAATGGATTGTGGAAAAAACTTGGACTAAAACTGACACCAAGCATCGTTTTTGTTAACACCCCAAAAAGTTATAGCAATGGAGACGACCCCAATAAGTACTTAATAATTTCTCAGGGGTTTTATGCAGAAGATGAGCTAGTAAAACAAATTGCCTTCGCTGGTTTTAGATCGAACCTACTAAGTAAAAGCACTGCAAAGACTCTTGACATATGGAATATTGGTGTTTCAGCTAACCAGGACTTGCAAAACTTACGTCTTGATCCGAATAGACCTGAGACGTTTAAGCAGATCATGGACCCCATACTGATGAAACAATATAGGTGAATATATGCTGACTAAGACATCCAACAAAAATCAATGCTTAATAGGGTTGGTGCTACTGTGCTTTTCTTATCAAAGCAATGCAGGGATTTTAGGTGACCTTGGAAGCATGTTCATGTCGAATGCGACTGCTCCATCCCAATTGTCATCCAGGGATCGGATGGGGGCATTCGGCGGGTCTTTTGAAATGAGAACCCCTATTAAGAATGCAAATATTGTGGCATTTGATCCTCCGAGGCTTGATGCCGGATGTGGAGGAGTTGACTTATACGGTGGATCTTTCAGTTTCATCAACGGTAAACAGTTAATTCAGATATTCCGCAGTGTAGCAAGCAATGCAGCAGGTTTGGCGTTTAAAGCTGCAATTAAGATCATCTCTCCCTCACTGGATCAGTTGATCACAGAGTTTCAATCTCTGATGCAGAATCTTAACAATCTTGCCAAAAACTCATGCAACCTTGCTCATATGCTGGTTGATCCTGCTGAAGCGGCGATTTCAAATGCAGTAAATGGCGATGGTGCTGTGGGCTCAACTAATAGCGGAATGTTTTCTGATATGTTTGGGGGTCTTACTCAATACCTCTCTGACGCGAATCAGTACCTTTCAAAAGCAGGTGGAGTCAATCCACGGGTCGGCAATCAGATTGTAAAAGCAGTCCTCGCCTCTGGTTCTAGTTCAACAATGGGACTTGCCGGCCTCGGGAACCCTGATGGTTCAGCAGATGATCCCACTAACCCTAACTCATTGAATAACCGGCTTCTTTACAGCATGCTAGGTTATAGAATAGATGGGGTACCATGTGCCGGTGCGAATGCCCAAGGTGTCAGTACCACCTCACAAAGTCAATCGGGAAATAACATTCCTCGCATTAGTTGCTCTAGCCCTCCGACTATTTCAATGATAAATCTAATTGACGGTGGTGGCCCTGGATCAGCAGAGCCATCAACTCCGCTCAAACTTTACTCGTGTCGTAATCCAAACGGCGATGGAAATGGGGGATTTGACCCGCAAATTTGCACATTCATGGAAAAGGACAATTTTAATTACGTAGGTGTTCGTGGCTGGGTTAACACGATGCTCTTTGGATCCGGAGACACTACCGGTGGCTTAGCAGCTGTTCAGCCGACTTCTATCTTGGGAAAATTTAATAGTGGCACAAGCGTAACACTCTCACCAAATCAAATTCAGTTTGTTAAACAAGCAGGTAATCGTCTTGTTGCTCTTCTGAGCAAAACATCAAACCCTGATGAGCGTTACTCTATTGCATATAGACTAGCTGGGAATATTACTGAATGTGTAGCTGCCAAGCTCGGCTCTTCAATTTATCTTGGTGCAAATAGCATTCAGAGCGACAACTCATACGCCCTCACAGATGACCAAAAGAGAGCAATTGAGAATTTACGGCAAGATACTCTAAATTTAAGGGAGCGCTGCATAAAAGATGAGACAGTCGCAAGAATCGTTATAGAGATGAATGAAAGTGCTAAGCTGACTAACATAACCAACCGTTAATCTAATATGGAATTTCTTGTCTACACAACCGGTGACATATCTATCCTAAACACCATTTTTAATGGTGTAGCTATGGTGTGTCAACAAAATGTGCTCATCTGGGGTTTTGCCGTTGTTGCTGCTCTCTATTCGGTTCTAACAACCACAGCAAAGACATCTGTCCAGCTAGGGATCAATGCTCTTTCAGCGAATTTAAGCAACGGCTCTCTTGGGGTGCTAATTCCAATGCTTATTGCTTTTTCGCTAACAGCTCCTCCTTTAAAAACTGATGTTCAATTAGAAAGCACAAAATCAGGTGCGATGTCTCTAATTTCCAACGTCCCTGTTGTAATCGCCATCATCCCATCAACTGCAAGTATCTTGACTCATGAAATCGCGGGAGTTGTTTCCACGGCCTTCCAAGGGGCGGGAACGAATTATGATGCAATTAGCGCGGGGACGAATGGTTTCATCAACCCACTTAAAGTTTTGTTAAGCGCAAGGAGTACTGTTGTTCGACTAAATGGGATTGACTCCGAAATTAGCTCAGTTGTTGCATCCTGCTTAAACTCTAATTCAGGAACTGACTACGCGCGTCTACGCTCCCAAGTAATGAATGCAGGAAATAGTGGCGCCAATCAATCCCGCTCGCTTGCTGTTTCAGGGTATACCAGTTTCCCCACCGGCGTAGGTGCCTTACTTTATGCCGCAGCACAAAACCAAACTGGCACAGTTCCAGATCTTCAACCTAACTCTCAAATCATTCTTAGCTGTACAGATGCAGCGATTCAAGTTGCTCAGGATATTGATAATGCACTTTCTTCTCCTGAATTCGCTCGCGTGGTACAGGGGGCAGTTAATTCATCAGACGAAATTAATCCAGCAACTGATTTTTCATTCAACAATTTATCTTCGCGGTATCAAGCCACGATATCTGCCAAATCTAATTCTATTGCACAGGTAGTAGCGGGAGGGGCCGCAGCAGCCAATGCAGAGTTGATTAATTTGCTTTTTGACGAAACGGTCACCAATAATCTTGATTGCATAAAGGCTGATTCGACAAATAAGGCCCAATGCATGGCAGGCATGGTCCAGAAGAATGAACTTGAACGCAATAACCTTAGAGCTGCGGCTAATGAAAATCAAATGCTTCAGTATGCTGGGCAATTTGGGAGCTTGGTTATTGATTTACTTATTGGCCTAGGACCAGTTGTGTGGATTTTTATGATGTTTTCTGGTACTAGCGCCCAGAAACACATGGTTGGTTTTGCACACATGATGGTTTGGCCGCAGCTTGTTACAGGTGTTGGCGCTGAAATTATTAATGGAATCGCTTATGCAAATGTAGCTGACTTTATGACAACAATTCGGCAAGGGGGGATTATTTCTCCAGCGCTTGCTATTGAAGCTTACAAGGCGCTCAGTCTAAAAATAGGTACGGCATCGCAATTGATGTCAGGTTTACCTGCCATCATTGCTTCTATTTTTATGCTTGGCGGAGCTACTCGTGCAATGGCAAGCACACAACAGTCATCTGCCCGTGATAACTCAACTGGTGGGCTTGTAGCTCCTCAAGTAATGACGCCTGCGCCAATCGTTCGTAGTGAAGCCATGGCTTCTGCGCAAATGCTCGACGGAGGAATGGCAAGGATGACTTTTGCAGGGGCCCAGCCGATGGCATCCACGAGCGAACATTTTGGAAATCTAACCAAAGAAGAATCCAGAACTCTTGCTTCTGTTACTCAACGGCAACAAACAATTTCCGAAGGCCAACAAAACCTGAAAGATTGGCGAGAGGCTTTTCGTACTGGCGACTATTCGCGTGTTGGCGTGGATCGCAGAACAGGTGAGGCAGTCCATAGTAACTATGAAAAGGCAATGAGAACTCAGGATAGCAAATCCTCTTCTACTTCGGTCGCAGGTAACGAAACAAACACCAACCAAGCTCTTGCATCGATGAACGTTGGTGCCGGCGTAAAAGCTGGCGTTAATGGAGCTAGCGCAGGAGTTAGTGCAGGTGCATCTGCGAGTACAAACACTCAAGCTACTGATGCGCTAAGCCGCGACCAAAGAACTGGTAAAGACCACCAAGTTCAAGATTCGCAAGCCCTGACCCACTCTATTCATGATGTAATTGATAATTCAAAAGTCGTTAGTCGTGGCTCTGAATCATCTCACAATCTTGAAAGGTCGCTGGCTAAGCAAACTAGCTTCCAAAAAACTTTAAGTGAAAGTAAGTCTGATAGTGAGACTGCTAGTACTGCAGTGAGGGGCTCTAGCAGCTTTATTGCTGCAACGGCTAAAATCGGGGACGATGAAATTGGCTTACACTCGCAACGCAACAGTGATTACAAAATGTTTCAGGCTGTTAATGGCGCGAAACTGGAGCAAACTGGCTCCATGAGCGAGTATATGTCAAAAGCAACAGAGGGTATGAACTCGGGTACATCTTCCCAACTTTTAGGCAGCGATCAAGCCCGTCAGGCTGTTGTTAGACACCGAGCGGCCGTTATGATGGCCCAAGATGAAGCGGCTGCACCAGAGCAGCGTTTGGAAGCCTTGCGTTACCTCTCTAATGAAGCCAAGGCTATGACCCAATTCCAGTTCAGTGTACCTGATACCGCGTATAAACCGATTGGCATTAGTCAGCCTCACGATGCTACCGGCCTGCAGCCTATTGTACGCTCGGCAAGTTCTTCTGAGCCGCAACTAGCACATACTCAGGAAAAATATGGGCGTAATTCTCCAAGCCATCAAAACACCGTTTCAGGAAGTCAATATCGTCAAGCCTCGTCGACTAGTCAGCCTCACTCTACAAGAAAATTTTCTACATCTAACACTCACTCCTTGCCAGTGCCAAACAGCAATCTACAAGCACATAAAGAACCTGGCTCTGATGACTTTAAGAAAGCAATTGCCGACAGTGTATATAGCCAAAATGAACGTATTGGCAATCAAGTCACACACAATGAAGCTATCGCAAAGAAAGCAGGCTTGGGTCGTGATGGAGATAGAACGGCTATCAGGACGGCTAAAAATGTTGCAGACAATGTCACAAACATCGTAGACGATGACAACCAGCATACAAGGACTCGATTAGATCAGAAAAAGTAGGACGCACTCTACATGGCCTAATTTTCAAAGGCCTGCTTAAGCCAGGCTAAGCGGAATTCCTTTTATTTTTGGAGTTCTCGTTTTAGCCTGGCAACACCAGTTGCCTCTCCTCACACGAGATCGTGAAAAGTGCCTGCACATAGCTGAGCAGCCCCCTTACAGAGTGGGCCTGCTTGCGAGTGATCAGCACAATCTCAATGCCACATAACCAAATGTCTACGGCTGCCTGCGCCGGAGCGGATCTCCTGTGCGCAGCATCTAGCCGAGGTCAGCTATTGGCCTGGCCTGCGCCTTCTGACCTCCACCCACTGCAGGCTTGCGGCGCCGGCGGCGCGCAGGAGGCACCAGGTGGGCCTCGTACAGGCCCGGGCGCCGGCGATTCCCTCGAGCTCCAGGTGGCCACCACCTCGCGCGCTGGCCAGGCAGCAACGCCGGCGGCCGCCGGCGACGGTACGGATCTCGTGTGTGCAGCACCTGGCCGCGGA